>JAQSDW010000222.1 GCA_029946105.1 Reyranella sp.
GATTACTTTGCTCTTTAGAATCACCGAAAAGTTCACAGTCTCTGGAGTGGCGCGCTCCTCCGACAGGCGATCGTCAGCTGATTCAACCCGACATCAACCTGCTCTAGCTGATCGGATCGAGCACGACGACGGGGATCTCGCGCGAGCCCGCCTTGACCTGGTAGTCGGCATAGGGCGGCCAGAAGACGACGCCCTCCTTCCACAGCTTCGCCCGCTCCGCCCCCGTGGCAGTGCGCGCCCGCGCCTTCAACTTCTCGGTGCCGACCTGAATCTCGACCTCGGGATTGGCCAGGATGTTGCGGTACCAACCAGGATGCTCCGGCGCACCGCCCTTGGAGGCGACCACGAAGTAGCCCTGGCCGGCCCCCTTGTCGTCGCTACGCCCGTAGAACAGCGGGAACAGGAACTTCTGCCCCGACTTGCGTCCCTTGGTGATCAGCAGCAACGACGGAACGGTCAGTTCCGGCATGTTGGGCAGCGTGATCTTGTACATGTGCCCGTCGGTGCCGCCGCTCGAGAGATAGCGGTCGACATGGTCCTTCATCCACTGCGGAAGATTGGGCGCGATATTGGTGTCGGTCATTGCTCTGTCTCCTATGCTGGCAGACGCGTCGACTGCCACGTTACCATCTGCCAGCTGCCATTGCGCCGGGTATAGACGTCGGTGAAACGGACGCCGAAGGCGTTGGGCGTGCCGCCCGACACCACCTTGATCTGGGCGATGCCCGTCAGCACCACCGTGTCGCCGAGGTCCTGCGCCTTGACGTCGGACGCCTCGATGCCGGTATAGACGGTCGTGCCCTTCACCATCGCATCGATCAGGCTGCGCTTGGTGTCGAGGCGCGCCGAGGAATGCGTGTAGATCAGGTCGTCGGCCAGCACGGCCTCCAGGGTCGCCGTGTCCTTCGCCGCCATCGCCTTCATGCGCTTGGCGTCGAGATCGATGATCGTCGGTCCGTTACCAGCCATGACGGCCTTCTCCTCTCAATTGAAGTTGAGTTTCAGTCCCGGCGTCGGCCACGTCATGGCCGCGAGCTGGCCCTTGTCCGACAGGGTGATGTAGGCCGTGCGCATGTCGGCGCCGCCGAAGCAGATGTTGGTGGGATAGATGTCCGGCATCTTCACTTCGCGCACGATCGCGCCCGCCGGTGAAAATTCGGTGATCATGCCGGTATTGAGCGTGGCCACGGTGATGTTTCCGTTCTCCAGCACCGCGAGACTGTCGAAGCGCGCGTTGCTGCCGACGGCACCGACGACACGGCCGCTGTGATGGGCGTTGCCGGTCGGTTTGCGCAGCACGCCCGGACCTTCGATGCCGAAAGCCCACAGCCGCGCGCTTTCGGTGTCGGCGACGTAGAGAATCTTGCCGTCGGGAGACAGGCTGCAGCCGTTGGGGCTTAGGAACGGATGGACCAGGCACTTGATCATCGAACCATCAGGCTTGGCGTAATAGATGCCACCGTGGTCGCGCTGGCGGGCGTAGCGCTTGCCGAGATCGGTGAAGTAGAAGCCGCCCGCCTTGTCGAATACCAGGTCGTTGGGCGCCGACAGCCTGTGACCGTCGCACTCGATATAGAGTTCGGTCATCTTGCCGCTGGTGCGGTCCAGGCGCTGGATGAAGCCGTGCTTGTAGTCGGGATGCGGCGCCACGCCCATCGAGTTGCCCTCGACGTAGCGGCTGCCGCCGTTGTTGCAAAGATAGAGCGCGCCGTCGGGTCCGACCGCGAGGCCGTTGGGTCCGCCGCCGGTCGCCGAGAACAGCGATACCTTGCCGTCCGGCGTGACGCGCGAGCAGCGGTTGTTGCGGATCTCCGTCAGGATCACCGATCCATCGGGCATGACCACCGGGCCCTCGGGAAAGCCGAGACCAGTCGCCAGAATACGGACCTCACTCATCGCGTTCCCTCCGCCTCTTTGCCGCGCTTACGGAAAGCTTCATCCGCGCTACAGTGCCGTGCGTCCAGCATAGCACCCAGGGAACCCGCCGATGTCTCCGCCTGTGCAGCCCGTTTTGAGTGACGAAAGGCTGCCGGGCTCGGCCGACGTCGTGGTGATCGGCGCCGGCATAGCCGGCAGCGCCGCGGCCTATGCCCTGGCCAAGAAGGGGCTTTCGGTCGCCCTGCTCGACAAGGGCCGGGTCGGTGGCGAGCAGAGCAGCCGCAACTGGGGCTGGTGCCGCCAGCAACACCGCGATCTACGTGAACTGCCGATGGCCATGAAGAGCCTCGAAATCTGGGGCGAGCTGGGCCGCGAGCTCGGCGTCGAAACGGGTTTTCGCCGGACCGGCTTGGTCTACGTCACCACCCGACCGGCCGACCTCGCCCAATGGGAGGAATGGACGCTGCGCGCCCGCGATCACCAGATGCACAGCCGGGTGCTGAGCGGCGCCGAGGCCAAGGCGATGACGCCGGGCAGTCCCATCGACTGGATCGGCGGCGTGCACTCGCCGACCGACGGCCGCGCCGAGCCGGCATTGGCCGGCCCCGCCATCGCCGAGGGCGCACGGCGGCTGGGCGCCACGATCCATCAGAATTGCGCGGCGCGTGGGCTCGTCATCGAGGCCGGCAAGGTTTCGGGCGTCGTCACCGAGAGAGGCACCATCCGCACCCGGGCCGCGCTGTGCGCGGGCGGCGCTTGGAGTTCGCTGTTCTGTCGCTGGCACGGCATCCGCCTGGCACAGGCCAGCGTGCGCTCGACGTCGTTCGCGACGGTCGCCGCGCCCGCGGTGACCGACGGCGGCCTGTCGATGCCCGACGTCACCATCCGCCGCCGCCTCGACGGCGGCTATACCGTCGGTCTGGGCGGGCGCGGGCTGGTCGAGCTGTCGCCGCAAGGCCTGCTCTATGCCCGCCAGTTCTGGCCGACCTTCAAGAAGCGTCGTGCCGGACTGACGTTCGGCGTCGGCCGCTCGTTCTTCGACGGGCCGGAGGCGCTGTCGCGCTGGGCGCTCGACCGCGTGTCTCCGTTCGAGCGCCATCGCACGCTCGATCCGGCGCCCGATCCGGCGCTGGTGCAATTGGGACTGACGCGTCTGGCCGAATATTATCCGGCGTTGGTCGACTTGAAGCCGGCACAGGCGTGGGGCGGCCTCATCGATTCGACACCTGACGGCATACCGGTGATTTCCGCAGTGGATTCGTTGCCCGGCCTCCACCTCTCGACCGGCTACAGCGGCCATGGCTTCGGCATCGGGCCGGCGGCAGGGCAGCTTGCCGCCGACTTGATCGCAGGCGATCCGCCGATCGTCGATCCCTATCCCTACCGCTACAGCCGCCTCGTCGACGGCACCGATCTCGGTGCGCCGGGCATGATGTAGGACTTCAGATCCTCTGATCCATCTCCAGCGCCGGCTCCGGCACGTCGACGCAGCCGATGATGCGCGCCGGGACACCGGCCGCGGTGCAGCCGGCCGGGACAGGCTCGAGCACCACGCTGCCGGCCGCGATCTTGGCGCAGGCACCGATCTCGATATTGCCCAGCACCTTGGCGCCGGCGCCCAGCAGCACGCCACGGCGTACCTTGGGATGGCGGTCGCCGCGTTCCTTGCCGGTGCCGCCCAGCGTCACGCCGTGCAGCATCGAAACGCCGTCTTCGACCACGGCGGTCTCGCCGATCACCACGCCGGTGCCATGGTCGATGAAGATGCCCTTGCCGATCACCGCACCTGGATGGATGTCGAGGCCGAACAGGGCACTCGCCCGGCTCTGCAGGAAATGCGCAAGCGTCTGACGCTCCTGCAGCCACAGCCAGTGCGCGACACGATATGTCTGCAGCGCGTGATAGCCCTTGAACCAGAGCAGCGGGTCGAGATGGCTGGTGCAGGCGGGGTCGCGGTCGGCCACGGCCACGATATCGGCACGTGCGGAAACGGCGATGGAAGGATCGGCGGCGAAGGCCTCGTCGAAGGTCTGGCGGATCAGGGCGGCGGGCACTTCGGTCGTGCCGGCGAGCCGCGCGAGGTGGTAGCTCAGCGCGCTCTCGAACTTCGGCTGACTGAGGATGGTGGCGTGCAGCAGCCCCGCCAGTACGGGCTCGGCCGCGGCGGCCGCCTGGGCAGCTTCGCGGATCCGCGCCCAGACCGGGTCGACAGAGCGAAGCTCCGCCGGATTCTTGAGTAATACGCTATCCATGGCGCTCTCCTCCGGTCCATTGCCCTGCCCTGCAGGACCCCGGACCGATCGATACGCCTCCCGGCGAAAGTCTACGTCGAACGCCCCATCCGTTCAATCAGGCGGGGCACGATCCGGCGGCAGTTCTCAGCGGGCGGCGCGGGCTTCCAGTTCCTTGATCAGCGGCTCGACGGTGCCGCCGTTGTTCTGAATGTAGGAATTGAAATCCGAACGTCTAGTCATGACCATGCTGACGCCCTCGACTTTTACGTCGGTAATCACCGGCCCCTGGCTGCCGGTGCGCACTTCCCATTCGAGCTTGATCGGCTGGCCGGTGCTCTGGTTGAGGCGGCTGTCGACGATCGAGACGCCGTTGGGGCGCGTGGTCACCTTGCCGACGGTGAGGGTCTGGCCGGCGTAGGCGCCGAAACGCTCGCTGTAGGCGCGCGCCTCGGCGGTTTCCACCGCGGCGAGGAAACGGGTGCGCTGGGCTTCGGTGGCCTGGTTCCAGTGCGTTCCCAGCGCCGAGCGTCCCATGGCGTTCATGTCGAAATTCGTCTGAAGGACCTTCTTGATGGCGTTCTGACGATCCGCACCGGTCTTGGTCTTGACGATATTGATCACCTCCGCGGCGACCGTCTCGACCGCCTGGGCCGGCTCGGCAGCGGACGCGGGCAGGGTGAAGAAGGTAACCGCGGCGCTGGCGGCAAGGCCCAGTACGACACGACGTATGGCGAGCAGCGGCACTGTTCGTTTCCTAAAAAATGAATGCAGTCGAGGGGTTCTAGCGCACCAGGGCGATGTTGTCGCGGCGCTCGAGTTCGCTCTTGGTATCGGTCTTTTCACGCCGTTGGCGGATCAGGTCGGCACGATTCTGGGTGTAGGCGCTGCGCAGGGCAGCATAGTAATCGACGCTGTTCTTCTCGAGATCGTCGAGCGCGAAGATCGTCCGCGACCGGTAGTCGACCACGTTCATGCCGTAGCGTGCAGCCTGGTACACGGTCCAGTCGATCGCAAGATTGAAGGTCAGGATGCGGAACGGGTCGACCAGGTAGTCGATCATCAGGCCGGTGCCGTCGCGGGCGTTGGACGGGCCGATGACCGGCAACATGAGATAGAAGCCGCCGTTCTCCGGCTCGACGCCGGCGTAGAGGCCGATGGTCTTGCCCATATCTTCCTTGGTCCGCTCCAGGCCGAGCATGGTGGCGACATCGAACAGGCCGGCGACGCCGATGGTCGAATTCACCAGGAAGCGCGCCATGGTGGTGGCGGCGCGATGGGGATTGCCCTGGACCACCTCGTTGATGGCCGTCACCGGCTCACCGAGATTGTCGAGTAGGTTGCGCACGCTCTTCTGCGCCGGTTCCGGCACCCAGTCTCGATAGATGACCGCGACTGGACGCAACGCGATGATATCGACGACGCGATTGAGCGAAAACAGAATGCGGTTGGGGGTCTCGATCGGATCCCACACTTCGTTGGCGCCGGTGTCACCCGACGCACAACCACTCACAAGTACCGCCGCGGCAGTCATCGCGACGAGCGCACGGCGGGCTTTCCGCATCATTATTCCAGGCAAACTCTCGACCATCTACGCTAACCCCGGGCCATCCCGCAGGCCCTGACAAACCGGGCCAAAAAGCATGAAGCGGCGTTGGGTCGCCGCATCGTTAATGCAGTGTCGCATATGAGCGACGCCGTTAGAAGTGAATAGCCAAAAGCGCCCCAAGCTGTCGCTCACAGGCCGCGGCGACCCATCTTCAATTTTCGCTTGCATACATAAAGATATACTTATATATGCCCTTATATGGATCACCTTCTCAGCCTTCTGAGGGCAGCGGCCGAGGACACTAGGCTCCGTATCCTGGCGCTCGCGGCGCGCGAAGACCTCACCGTCAGTGACTATGTTCATGTGCTGGGGCAGAGCCAGCCGCGGGTGTCTCGCCATCTGAAGCTGGTGGTCGAGGCAGGCCTTCTGGAACGCTTCCGCGAGGGCCAGTTCACCCGTTTCCGTCTGGTTACCTCGGGCGACGATGCGGCACTGGTCCGCGAGTTCGTGCGCCGGCTCGATCCCAAGCATCCCCGCATCGCCGCCGACCGGTCACGGCTGGATGCCCTGCAACAGCGCCGACAGAACGCGGCGGCGCGCTTCTTCCGCGACAACGCCCAGCGCTGGGACGAATTGCGCGCGCTGCATGTCGCCGATCGCGAGATCGAGCGCGCACTCGCCCATCACCTGCCGCTGGGCGCGCGGCAACTGCTCGACATCGGCACCGGCACCGGTCGTCTGCTCGAAGTGCTGGCGCCCAAGGTCGAACAGGCAGTGGGCATCGACCAGAGCCGCGAAATGCTGGCGCTGGCCCGCGCCAACCTCGCCCGCGCCGGTCTCGACAATGTCGAGATCCGCCAGGGCGACATGTATGCCCTGCCGTTCGAGGCCGACAGCTTCGATGTCGTGACCATCCATCACGTCCTGCATTACGCCGACGATCCGTCGGCGGCGCTCGCCGAGGCGGCCCGCGTCGTGCGCCCGGGCGGCACCGTTCTGGTGGTCGACTTCTCGCCGCACGACATGGTCGAGCTCAAGCGCGAGCATGCCCATGTCCATCTCGGCTTCGCCGACAACCAGGTCCAGGGCTGGTTGAAGAGCGCCGGCCTCACGGCGCTCGAACCCATCCACTTTCCCGGACGCCGGCTGATGACCGGCATCTGGCGCGGCGAACATGAGACCGCCCGGCATCCCGGCCATACGCCTGCCCTTTCGCATGGAGTTTCACGATGAGTCCCGATACCGGCCCCCTCAGCACCGGCACCGGCCCTCTCAGCGGCGGCGCATCGGAGTTTCCCGCCCGCGCGCCGCAGCGGCTGAAGGTCTCGTTCGAATTCTCTCCGCCCAGAACCGAAGCGGCCGAGCGCACCTTGTGGGAAACGGTGACCCGCCTGACGCCGCTTCAGCCGACGTTCTTTTCCGTGACCTATGGCGCGGGCGGATCGACGCGCCAGCGCACGCACGAGACCGTCGCCAGGCTCCAGTCCGAGACCGGCATCGATGCCGCCGCCCACCTCACCTGCGTCGCCGCGACCCGGGGCGAAATCGACGACGTGGCGCGCGCCTATTGGGACGCCGGCATTCGCCATATCGTGGCCCTGCGCGGCGATCCACCGAGCGGCATGGGCGGCAAGTACAGCGTCCATCCCGGTGGCTACGAGAATGCCGCGGCCCTGGTCGCCGGCCTGAAGAAGATCGGCGACTTCCAGATCAGCGTTGCGGCCTATCCCGAGAAGCATCCCGATTCGGCTGACGCCAAGGCCGATCTCGAAAACCTGAAGCGCAAGGTCGATGCTGGCGCCGACCGCTGCATCACCCAGTTCTTCTTCGATGGCGACGATTTCCTGCGCTTCCGCGATCGCGTGGCCGCGGCTGGCGTGCATGTGCCGATCGTGCCGGGCGTCATGCCGGTCTCGAACTTCCAGGGCATTGCCAGGATGGCAGGCCTTTGCGGCTCCAAGGTGCCGGCCTGGTTGGCCGAGCTGTTCGACGGCCTCGAGGACGATCTCGAGACGCGCCGCATGATCGCCGCCACCGTGGCGGGCGATCTCTGCCGCCGGCTGCATGCCGATGGCGTCGACCAGTTCCACTTCTACACGCTGAACCGCGCCGATCTCACCTTCGCCATCTGCCACCTGCTGGGCGTTCGCCCGCTGCGCCCTGGAGCGCCGAAATGACCGCCCCCCTGACTCACGCCGGCAAGGCCCAACAGCTCCGCGACATCGCCGAGGAGCGCATCCTGGTGAAGGATGGGCCCTACGGCTCGATGATCCAGAGCTACAAGCTCGATGAGGATGGCTTCCGCGCCGGTCGCAGCTTCAACCACGACCAGAAGGGCAACAACGACCTTCTCAACCTGACGCGGCCCGACGTCGTGGGCGAGATCTGCAACGCCTATCTCGAGGCCGGCGCCGACATCGTGGCGACCAACACGTTCAACTCCAATTCGATCAGCCTCTCCGACTACGGCATCTCCGGCATGGCGCGCGAGATCAATCTCGCCGCCGCCCGGCTGACCCGCGCCTGCGCCGATGCTTTCACGGCCAAGGATCCGGCCAAGCCGCGCTTCGTCGCCGGCGCGCTCGGGCCCACCAACAAGACGCTGTCGATCTCGCCCAACGTCAACGACCCGGGCTATCGCGCCGTGAGCTTCGACGAGGTGAAGGACATGTATCGCGAGCAGATCGACGGCCTGCTCGACGGTGGCGTCGATTTCATCCTGATCGAGACGGTGTTCGATACCTTGAACGCCAAGGCCGCCATCGTCGCTGTCGACGAGGCGGGCGAAGCGCGCGGCGAGGTGATCCCGGTGATGGTGTCGATGACGCTGACCGACCTCGCCGGCCGCAATCTGTCCGGCCAGACGGTCGAGGCGTTCTGGCATTCGGTGCGCCATGCCAAGCCGCTCACCATGGGCCTCAACTGCAGCTTTGGCGCCACCGAGCTCCATCCCTACGTCAATGCGCTGAACCCGCAGGTCGACGGCCTGGTCTGCGTCTATCCCAACGCCGGGCTGCCCAACGAGCTCGGCGCCTACGACGAGCCGCCCGAGATGACAGCCAAGCTGGTCAAGGGCTGGGCCGAGAACGGCTGGCTGAACATGGTCGGCGGTTGCTGCGGCACGACGCCCGCGCACATCAAGGCCGTGGCCGAGGCGGTGAAGGGCATCAAGCCGCGACAGAAGCCGTCGGTCATTCCGGCGCTGCGTCTGTCGGGCATGGAAGCAGCGAGTTTCTTCTGATGGCCGACGATCAAGTAACAGAGCAGACGACCGGTCCGCGCGCGACCTTCATCAACATCGGCGAGCGCACCAACATCACCGGTTCGGCGCGCTTCAAGAAGCTCATCCTCGAGGGCGATTACACCGCCGCGGTCGAGGTCGCACGCCAGCAAGTCGACAGCGGCGCGCAGATCATCGACGTCAACATGGACGAAGGCCTGCTCGACTCTCAGTTGGCGATGGACACGTTCCTGAAGCTGATCGCCGCCGAGCCCGACATCGCCCGCGTGCCCATCATGATCGACAGCTCCAAGTGGAGCGTCATCGAGGCCGGCCTGAAGTGCGTCGCCGGCAAGCCGATCGTGAACTCGATCTCCATGAAGGAAGGCGTCGAGCCGTTCATCGAGCACGCCAGGAAGGTCCGCCGTTACGGTGCCGCCGTCGTCGTCATGGCGTTCGACGAGAAGGGCCAGGCCGACACCAAGGAGCGCAAGGTCGAGATCTGTGCCCGCGCCTACGACATCCTGGTCAACCAGGTGGGCTTCCCCGCCGAAGACATCATCTTCGACCCGAACGTCTTTGCCGTCGCGACCGGCATCGAGGAACACAACAACTACGGTGTCGACTTCATCGAGGCGACGCGCGAGATCAAGCAGCGCTGCCCGCATGCGAAGATTTCCGGCGGCGTGTCGAACCTCAGCTTCGCCTTCCGCGGCAACGAGCCGGTGCGCAAGGCCATGCACTCGGTGTTCCTCTATTATGCCATCCAGGCGGGCATGGACATGGGCATCGTCAATGCCGGCCAGCTCGAGGTCTACGACCAGATCCCGCAGGAGCTGCGGGACGCCTGCGAGGACGTGATCCTCAATCGCCGGCCCGATTCGACCGACCGGCTGCTCGAGCTCGCCCCCAAGTACAAGGGCACGGGCGAAGTGGCCGAGACCCAGGATGCCGAATGGCGGAGCTGGCCGGTCGAAAAACGGCTGGAGCATGCGCTGGTGAAGGGCCTCGACCAGTTCGTCGTCGCCGACACCGAGGAGGCGCGCCTGATGATCGCCCGGCCGATCGAGGTCATCGAAGGCCCGCTGATGGCCGGCATGAACGTGGTCGGCGATCTCTTCGGCTCGGGCAAGATGTTCCTGCCCCAGGTGGTGAAGAGCGCGCGCGTGATGAAGAAAGCGGTGGCGCACCTGCTGCCCTACATCGAGGCGCAGAAGACCGCGGGTTCCCGGCCCAAGGGCAAGATCGTCATGGCCACGGTCAAGGGCGACGTCCACGACATCGGCAAGAACATCGTGGGCGTGGTCCTGCAGTGCAATAACTTCGAGGTCATCGATCTCGGCGTCATGGTGCCGTTCCAGGACATCCTGAAAAGCGCCAACGACAACAAGGCCGACATCATCGGCCTCTCCGGCCTGATCACGCCCTCGCTCGACGAGATGGTGACGGTGGCCGAGGAGATGACCCGCCAGGGCATGAACCTGCCGCTGCTGATCGGCGGCGCCACGACGTCGAAGGTCCACACCGCGCTCCGCATCGCGCCGCGCTACAAGGGCACGACCGTGCATGTGCTCGATGCCTCGCGCGCCGTCGGCGTCTGCTCGGCGCTGGTGTCGGAGTCGGGCTCGCAGGCCGCGGACTTCGCCATCAAGGTCGCGGCCGAGTACGAGACCATCCGCATCGAGCGCGCCGGCGGCGCCAAGGAGAAGGTCATCGCGCTCGAGGCCGCGCGCGCCAACGCCTTCAAGATCGACTGGTCGGCCTACACGCCGCCCAAGCCCGCCGTGAGCGGCACGCGCGTCTTCGCCGAATATCCGCTGCACGAGCTGATCGAGCGCATCGACTGGACGCCGTTCTTCCGCGCCTGGGAGCTGGCCGGCAACTATCCGGCCATCCTCGAGGACCCCGTGGTCGGCGACAGCGCCAAGAAGCTCTACGCCGATGCGCGCAAGATGCTGGACCATATCGTGCGCGAAAAGTGGCTGACGGCCAAAGGCGTCATCACCTTCTGGCCGTGCCGCCGCGACGGCGACGATGTCGTGCTCTATGCCGACGACACGCGCACCAAGGAAGTCTCGCGCCTCTATTTCCTGCGCCAGCAGATCGAGAAGCGCAGCCCTCGCGCAAACATGTGCCTGGCCGACTTCATTTCGCCCGAGGCCGACTGGATCGGCGGCTTTGCCGTCACGACGGGCCACGGCATCGAGGAGCACCTCGCGCGCTTCAAGGCCGACCACGACGATTACTCCGACATCCTGCTGAAGGCGCTGGCCGACCGCCTCGCCGAGGCCTTCGCCGAGCGCCTGCACGAGCGCGTGCGCAAGACGTTGTGGGGCTATGCGCCCGACGAGGCGCTCACCAACGACGAGCTGACGCGCGAGAAGTACCGCGGCATCCGCCCCGCGCCGGGCTATCCCGCCTGCCCCGACCACAGCCAGAAGCCCGAGCTCTTCCGCCTGCTCAACGCCGGCCAGAACGCCGGCATCACGCTGACCGAAAGCTTCGCGATGATGCCGACGTCGGCGGTATCGGGCTATTACTTTGCCCATCCCGATGCGCAGTATTTCGGCGTCGCCCGCATCGGCCACGACCAGGTCGAGGACTATGCCAAGCGCCGCGGCGTCTCGATCGCGCAGGCCGAGAAGTGGCTGCGCCCCAACATTGGCTATTAGGTCTTCATGGGAGCGCGCCA
>JAQSDW010000223.1:0-2420 GCA_029946105.1 Reyranella sp.
CGCGCGCCAGCCTGGAAATGCCGGAGGAGATGCTGGCGTTCTACATCTCCGAAGGCATCGAGCACGTCTGCTTCAATGTCGAGGAGTCGGAAGGCGACTATGTCTCCGACCTGTTCCAGGGCGGTGAGCTGCGCCAGCACTTCGAGACGTTCCTGCGGACGTTCTGGCATCTCGCGCGGGCCGACGGGCGCATCAAGTTCGTGCGCGAGATCGATCATGCCCTGCCGCGCGTGTTCCGTCCCGAGGGGGTGCGCGCGCGCAACATCCAGGTCGAGCCGCTCGGCATGATCAACGTCGACAGCCACGGCAACGTCTCGAGCTTCTCGCCCGAACTGCTGGGCTACAAGAACGCCGACTACGACGACTTCCTGCTGGGCAACATCAACACGTCGTCGCTGGCGGAGATCTACAAGACCTCCGTCGATTCGGCGATGCTGCGCGACATCCGCAAGGGCGTCGAGGCATGCCGCGCCAACTGCGAGTACTTCTCGGTCTGCGGCGGCGGCGCACCGGTGAACAAATTCTTCGAGAACGGTCGCTTCGACAGCACGACGACGTCGTTCTGCACGTTGACGCAGATGGTGCCGACCGATCTGATTCTCGAGGCCTTCGACAAGTTTGAGCAGACCCTGCCCGACGATGGCCTTGCCGCCATCGCCCAATCCGCCACCCAACCCGCCGCTTCGTCGGCGCACCCACCGAGGATGCCATGAACAAGTCCTTGCTCTTTGCCGTCGCGTGCCTGTCGGCCGCAACCTGGACGCTGGGCGCCCTGGCCCAGACGCCGCCGTCCGCTCCCGCGGGTGCGCCGCCGTCCACTTCGGTGCCGCCGCCGGGCTACGGCTCGTCGTCGGACGGCCCGCCGGCGGTGACGCCGTTTCCGATCACGATCGTGACCAGTGTCGAGGTGCTTCGTTCGACGCGGGCCGGCGGCCTCGACATCGTCCGCGCCCGCGGCCTGGTATCATCGTCGGGCTGGCAGTCGCCGCATCTGATCCCGATCACGCGCGGCGAACCGGTCGACGGCATCCTCGACCTGATCTTCCAGGGCGTGGTGCCGACGGCACCGGCGGAGCTCGGCGCGTTCATGCCGTTCGAGGCGTTGCTGCCGGTCGACACCGGCCATCCCTACAAGGGCGTGCGCGTGCGTTCGGGCACCAATGCGATCGTGCTCAAGACGCTGCCGGGCTACGTCGAGATCGCGGCGCCGAAGGAAGATTGCGCCAAGTGCCGCGGCAAGTTCTTTGTGGCCAAGGGCGCGCAGCCGCCGGCAGGCGCGCCGGCCGACGGCATCGTGCGTGAGGCCGACCTGCCGTGGACCCTGCGCGTGATCAGGCCGACCGACGGTCTGCCGAGCTACGCTTTCGATCCGAACCGGCTGACGCTGGTCCTGTCGGAAGACAACCGCATCGTCGATGCCGCTTGGGACTGATCGGCGGATTGATCAGGGGATTGATAGAGAAAGCTCTTCAAGCGCATCGCGCAGCATCGGAGATGAGATGACCCAGGATCGTCGTTCGTTGCGGGCTCTGGCGGCTTTGTTGCCGTCGGGGATCCTGGGATTGTCCATGAGCTTGGCCGCGGCCGATGCCTCGGCCACGATGTCGACCGGTGCCGAGCCGGTGAAGGGCACGCCCGAATCGGTGGCGCTGCGCCTCGAGGCCATCCGCAATTCCGTGTCTGTCGTCGTCACGGTGCCGGCGGTGGAGGGCGAAGCTTCGGATCAGACCGGCCCGCAGCTCGCCTGGTGGGGCAACGGCGGTTGGCGCAACGGCGGCGGCTGGCACAATGGTGGTTGGGGCAACGGTGGCGCTGCCTCCGGTTGGCACAACGGTGGCTGGGGCAACGGCGGCGGTTGGCACAACGGTTTCCGCAACTGGTAAGCGAAGCGATCGAGGAAGCCATGAACAGAAGCGCACTATTCGCCATTGTCTGCATGTCCGTCGCAACCTGGACGCTGGGTGCCCAGGCGCAGCCCGCAGCGGGCGGCGCTCCGCCGCCGGGCTACGGGCAGGGCGCGCCACCATCCGACGGCACTTCGCCCATGGTGACGCCATTTCCGATCACGATCGTGACCAGCATCGAGGTTCTGCGCTCGGAACGCGCCGGCGGCGTGGACATCGTCCGCACCCGCGGCTTGGTATCGTCGCCGGGCTGGCAGTCGCCGCATCTGATCCCGATCACGCGGGGCGAGCCGGTCGATGGCATCCTCGACCTGATCTTCCAGGGCGTGGTACCGACGAACCCGGCAGAACTGGGCCCGTTCATGCCGTTCGAGGCGCTGCTGCCGGTCGACCGTGGCCATCCCTACAAGGGTGTGCGCGTGCGCTCTGGGACCAATGCGATCGTGCTCAAGACGCTGCCCGGCTACGTCGAGATCGCGGCGCCGAAGGAAGATTGCGCCAAGTGCCGCGGCAAGT
>JAQSDW010000223.1:2520-11553 GCA_029946105.1 Reyranella sp.
TGCCGAGCTACGCTTTCGATCCGAACCGGCTGACGCTGGTCCTGTCGGAAGACAATCGCATCGTCGACGCCGCCTGGGATTGATCGGCGGACTGATCAGGGAGCGTAGACACATGACGCAGGATCGTCGTTCGTTGCGGGCTCTGGCGGCCTTGTTGCCGTCGGGGATCCTTGGACTGTCGATGAGCTTGGCCGCGGCCGATGCCTCGGCCGCGACCTCCATTGGCAGCGAACCGGCGAAGGGCACGCCCGAATCGGTGGCGCTGCGCCTCGAGGCCATCCGCAATTCCGTCTCCGTCGTCGTCAGGATCCCGATGGCCGGCGACAAGGAGCAGACCTCGGGCGACGACGACGTCCAGCTTGCCTGGTGGGGCAACGGCTGGCGTAACGGTGGTTGGCACAATGGCGGCTGGGGCAATGGCGGCCTCATCGGCGGCGTGCTGGGCGGCCTGTTCGGCGGTGGCTGGGGAAACGGCTTCCGTAACGGCGGCTGGCACAACGGCGGCTGGGGCAATGGCGGCTGGCACAACGGCGGTTGGGGCAACGGCGGCTGGCACAACGGCTGGCACAACTGGTAGGCGGCTCCTGGAAGTCCCGCGCATGTTTGCCGCCCGGGAACAGTGCGGACGGCTGTGCCGCGATGGCCCACATCACCATCAGTCTGTCGCCGATCAATCGATGGGTGAGCCCGCTCGGCACCTTGTGCGCGGGCAGGTCTTCGACCTTGGTGAATCCTACGGATTGACGAACTTGGCGAGCGGTTTCCACTTGGCGTAGTCGGCCTCGACGCGGGCGCGGAAGACGGCCGGCGTGCTGGCTCGCGCCTCGTTGCCCATCCCTTCCAGGCGCGTCTTCACGTCGGGCCGCGCCACCGCAGTCTTCACCGCGTCGGAGAGCTTGTCGGCGATGTCGGCCGGCAGGCCGGCGGGCGCGGCGAGGCCGAGCCAGGACACGACCTCGTAGCCCGGCACGTCGGCTGCGATCGGCGGGACATCGGGGTTGAGCGGCCAGGCCTCCTTCGAAGTGACCGCAATCGCCCGCACCTGTTTGTTGGCCATTGCGCCGTGATAGCCGGTGAAGGTGCTGATCGCCACGTCGAGGCGGCCGCTCATCACGTCGGATATCTGCTGGCCGGTGTCCTTGTAGGCGATCGCCTCCATCTTCATGCCGGTCAGCGCCTTCAGGTACTCGACGGCGAGATGCAGCGTGTTGCCGACGCCGCTGTGGCCATAGTTGAGCTTGCCCGGGTTGGCCTTGGCGGCGGCCTGCAGGTCGGCAAACGTCTTGATCGGCGAATTGGCGCCGACGAACAGGGCGAACGGAAACAGCGTGATCGTCGAGACGTAGGAGAAGTCCTTCAGCGTATTGAACGGCGTCTGCGGGTCGGTCGCGCTGATCACATTGGCGCCGCCGGTGATCAGGTAGAGCGTGTAGCCGTCGGGCGGCTGGCTCATCAGATATTGCGCGGCGATGCGCTCTCCGGCGCCGGGCTTGGGCTCGACGATGACGCTCTGGCCTAGCGTCTCGATCAGGCTGGGCGAGATCACCCGCGCGATGGTGTCGGGGTTCGATGCCGCACTGTAGCCGTGCACGATCCGGATAGGCTTCGACGGAAAGGCGCCCTGGGCGCGCACGCCCGCCGCCACGGCAACGGAACCTCCCACGGCCAGCAAGAGCGCCCGGCGATTTAGGTCAACTCGCATCGTTCCTCCCTTGTCCGGCGGCTTATGTGCCGCCTGGTATCGAAATTACATAGATTTTCGAAACTTCGGACAAGCCCTCCGTGGCGGCCCGTTCCGCTGGCCGCTATGGCGTGAGCGGGTTGAGCGCGGTGCGCAGGGCCTGGTTGGAAATCTGCATCAGCCCTTCGAAAGGCTGGCCCATCTCCAGGATCAGGAAAATCGCGCTGGCAGCCGACAGCGCGATCAGCAGCAATGCCACGATCGACGTCGGGTTGAGGGGCGTGAACAGGCTGAAGCTGACGAAGATCATGGTCAGCCAGGAAATCAGGATGGCCAGAAACGCGCCGGGAATGGCCGCACGCGAACGTTCGAACAGCATCAGACGCGACCTTTGTATGTCAGTGGCGGTCTGGAGAGCCTGGACCTTGATCGAGCGCTGGGCATCGTTCTGTGGCGCGAGCTCGTGCAGGGCCATGTAGGCGTGTGAGGCGTTGCTGCTTGGCGTAGTCGCGATCGCCAGGTTGCCTGGTGCGGAGAGTTCGCCCCAGACCTGCACGATCAGAGGCTCGATGCCGCCGCGCAGGAACTGCCGGATCGGCCGTGCCTCCGGCCCGTATCGTTCGACGAGCTGGTCGAGCAGGATGATGTTGGCCGCCATCTGCCGCACCTCGTTGCGCTGGGCCTCGTAGGAGTTGCTGGCGGAGTTGATGAGCAGGCCGAGCACCAGGGCCGAGATGGTGGCGACCAGGCCGGTGCCGAGCCGGACGATGTCCTTGGCGTCGTTGTTGAGATGATGTTCCGGCAGGGCCTGCCGCAGCCGTGAACCAGCGGCCGCGCCGCCGAGCATGAGCACGAAGCTCAATAGCGATATCCCGATGGGGCTCAAACGACGTTTCCTCCGTCTTGCCACCATCATGCCCGAATCGTCCGCAGGCGTCTCATCTGGTCCGCGGCGCCGCCCTGCGCTAAGGAAGCCACGGCGATTCAATCCGGGGAGCACCCGATGCCGATGCCAATGCCAATGCAGATGATGGGGCAAGCCACACCGCAGGCCTGCCGGTTTGCCGACGATGGCGAGACGCCGAACAATCCGGCGCTGCCGCTGCTGGTCTATCGCCAAGCCTTCGACGTTGCCGCAGTCCGCGATCCGGCGACACCTTTCGAGGAGGCCTTCGCCGCCCACGGCTGGGGCCGGTCGTGGCGCAACGGCATCTACGACTTCCTGCATTTCCATACCCGCACGCACGAGGTGCTGGGCATCGCCTGCGGTCGCGCCCGCGTGCAGTTCGGCGGCGCGCACGGCCAGGAACTCGACGTCGAAGCAGGCGACGTCGTCGTGCTGCCGGCCGGCACCGGCCATCGCCGCGTGTCCGCCAGCGCCGATCTGCTGGTGGTCGGTGCCTATCCCGACAATTCAGGCTTCGACCAGAAGCGGCCGGGGCAGGTCGACCATGCGCACGCTATCGCCGCCATCGCCGCCGTTCCCCTGCCGCGCCAGGATCCGGTCTATGGGGCCGATGGGCCGTTGACGACAATCTGGTCCCGGCCGACATCGGGCTGATCGGGGGAATTCATGCCGGTCTTTTCGATCAAGCCGCGCCTCGGCGGCGCGCTCGCCGCTTGCCTGCTGGCCGGCCTCGTCGCCGTCGCGCCCGCTGCGGCGCAGAGTCCGCCAAGCCAGTACCGAGGCCTCACCACCATAGAAATTCCCTTCGCCAACGGGCCGATTCGTGCCGATCACGTGCCCGAGATTCGCCTGAAGCTGAAGGGGGCGCCGCCGCACCGCTTCGGCATGGACACCGGTTCGACCGGGATCGTGGTCGCGGCCGAGCACTTTGAGCCGGGGCCGGGTGATACCAACGACGGGCCCGGGCAGCTCACCTACAACAGCAGCGGCCGCATCCTGCACGGCACGCACTATACGACCGACGTCGAGATCCTGGACAATGGCGACCGGCCGGTGGCGACGGCGCGCGTGCAGGTGCTGAGGGTCGATCGCATCACCTGCCTGCGCAATGCCCGCGACTGCGAGCCCAATCCGCGTCCGCGCGGCGTCGCCTTCATGGGCGTGGGCTTCGACCGCGGCCTGGCGCAGGGCACCCAAGGCTCGACGGCGCCGCGCAATCCGTTTGTCAACCTCGTATCGCTCGCGTCGGGCGCACCGGTGAGTTCGATCCGCCCCGGCTATATCGTCACCTGCACTGGCATCCATCTCGGCATGAGCGAGGCGTTCACGCGCAATTTCGCTTTCGTGAAACTCTCGCCGCGCGGGACGACATCGGTTGCGGGCCTGACGCAATGGAGCGCGGCGCCGCTCACCGTATCGGTCGATGGCCAGGTCGGCACCGGCACCCTCCTGCCCGATACCGGCATCAACTACATGTTCGTGTCGCCGCCGCCCGGCAGTTCGCTGGCGCGCGGCGAGCGCGTGCCGTCGGGAACGAAGATCGAGATCTGGCTGCCCAGCCAGGGCGGTCCCGGGGCCTCCTACCAGATCACGGTCGGGGACTGGAGCAACCCGCTGCAGCCGTCGAGGGTCGTAGTCGTGCGTGATTCAGGCGTGTTCGTGAACACGGGCCGCATGTTCTTCGAGGCCTTCGACTATCTCTACGATGCCGCCGGCGGCTACGTCGGCTACGGCTGGAACGGCCGCGTCAGCAGCGCCTACGGCCAAGTGACGCCGGGGTCGCGCTGATCCGGCCGGCGTCAGGTGAAGCCGCGATAGACCAGCGTCGTGAACATGCCGGCGGCCATGTGATAGAGGTTGTGGCAGTGATAGGCCCAGATGCCGGGATTGTCGGCGTCGAAGGCGACCTTCACGGTCGTCCTGGGCGGCACCAGGATGCAGTCGCGAACTGCGCCAGCCAGCTTGCGCTCGTTGATCTCAGTCACCTGGAACGAATGGCCGTGCAGGTGCATGGGATGCGCCATCATGGTGTCGTTCCGCATCACCAGCTCGACACGCTCGCCGCGCGCGACCGTCGCCGGCGCGCCGGCCATGTCGTGCACCGGCATCGACCAGCTGTAACCCATCATGCTGCCGGCGAGGCTGACCGGGATCGAGCGGTCGACGCGCTTTGGCGGCAGTGGTCGCGTCGCGCGCAGCACGACCTCTTGCGTGAGCCCGACCACGGGTCCGTCGGTGGTGCCTTGTTCGGGAATTTTCGCGATCACCGCACCACGCGGGCGCAGCACGATGCCGGCCTGCAAGGTCCGGCCTTCGCCGCGCGCCAGCACCGGGAGGACGCGCCCGTCGCCCGGCAGGCGCACCAGGATATCGGCGCGCTGGGCGATGGCGAGAGGAAAGAGACTGGCCTTCAGCGGCTCGACCGGATTGCCGTCGACGCTGAGCAGCGTGCCTTCGGTGGCACCGAGGTCGATGGTGAAATTGGTCGAGGCCGAGCCGTTGATCAGGCGCAACCGCACTTCGCCCGTGCGCTCGACGTCGACCACCTGCGGATCGGCCAGCGTGCGGTCATTGGCGAGATAGGCATCGTACTGGATGTCGTTGAGGTCGGGCTTGGCCGGGTCCATCGACATCGCCATGCCGCCCATCGCCATCCCGCCCGTCATCGGTCGGCGCAGCCTTTCGAACAGCACTTCGGGGTTGGTCCAGGAGAAGTCCTCGAACAGCACGACGACTTCCTGCCGGCCGCTTTTGATCGCCCCTGTTTCGCGCACGATCAGCGGTGCGGCGAGCAGGTTCTGCTCCTGCAGGCCGAAGTGCGAATGCATCCAGCGCGTGCCCGGGGGCAGCGCCGGGAACTTGTAGTCGGCCGCCTGGCCTGATGCGATCGGCGGGCCGGAGATGTAGGGCACGCCGTCCTGCCGCCACGGCGGGTTGAGTCCGTGCCAGTGGAGGCCCGACGTCACCTTGAGCATGTTCTCGACGCGAACGTCGAACAGGTCGCCCTCGTCGAGCGTCAGGCCCACGGCGCCGGAGGGCTGGGTGACGCCGTAGCGCGTCGCAGCCTTGCCGCCGACCTCGATCTGCCGCGTCTGCAGGCGCAGGATCTTTTGGCCGCCGGCCGCCTGGACTGCCGGTGCCGCCGCGAGGGCGGTAGCGCCCAGGAGAAGGGATCGACGCGAAGGACGCATGAGAGGCTCCTTTTCTGCGTCGCGCACGCTAGATCGGCTTGCCGGCGCTGCTCGCCCAGCGCGGCATCAGCTCGTTGCTGGGGCGTTTTTCGTCGACGACCTTGCGAGCCGTCTCGACACCGGCCACCGGCAGGCCCGCAGGCTCGAGCAGGCCGACCTGGACCAGGACAGAGGCCTGGTCCCAGTAGATATGTTCGTGCGCCACCTTGCCGTCCACGAAGCGCACGATGGCGACCAGGGGGATCTCGACCCGGCGGCCGGTCGGCTTGACGCCCGGCAGCATCCAGTCGACCTCGCTGGTGTGGGTGAAGCTGAACAGCATCTCGTCGACCAGCTGGTCGGTGCCAATGGTGCGGCTCACCGGCACGAGCGCGGTGTCGGGCGGATTGCCGCCGATGAAATGGTATTTGTAGAAGCGCCTCAACTCGTCGTGACCGACGCCGCCGGTCATCGTCGGCACGTGATTGACGTAGGGCGCTGCCACCATGGTCGCCATGGTGGCGTCGACGTCGCGGGTCTCGAATTCGTACCGGCAATGGGCTTCCCACAATGCGGCGAGGTCGTTGGCGGCGAGGTTGGGGGCGGCGAGGTCATGTGAGGCGGTCATGCTGTGGTGGCTCCTGGTCGGTCGGTTGCAGTGCACTTTGCAGCCCGGCGGCACATCATAATATGGCGACGGCGTGGCAGCGACCGACGCAGTCGGCTTGACAGGGTCTCAGGACTTCGGCCTGCTGCAAATACCTACCGGCGGCTGCCGCGAGCGCACCGCCACTCTTTCCTCGTGCTCGCTTCAACCAGGATACAGACGATGGCTACAGGCACGGTCAAGTGGTTCAACGGCACCAAGGGTTTCGGTTTCATTCAGCCCGACGGCGGCGGCAAGGACGTGTTCGTCCATATCAGCGCGGTCGAGCGCGCGGGCATGAACGGCCTGAACGAAGGCCAGAAGGTCAGCTACGAAGTGGCCAGCGAACGCGGCCGCGAGGCGGCCGTGAACCTGAAGGCGGTCTAAAAACGCTGCTTCGGCGCTGCGGCACTATCCGAGTTTCGACGATGCTTTGATAGAAGGGCTTTGACAGAAGGCCCGCCCGGTTCCGGGGCGGGCCTTTTGCTTGTCCGGAATCAGTCTGGTCCCGGGTCAGTCCGGAAACTCGAAATCCTGGCCGCCGCTCTTCACGCCGGCCTTCTCGAACCAGTCGGGTCCGAGTTCGCTCACCGCCTTCGGGTTGTTGCATTTGAGCACGGCGATCTGCTTGCCCGATTGTGCGACGACAAGGCCCGCCTTTTCGCGGATCTCGCCGCGCGGCCCCCATTTTCCTATGCCGGTGTAGACCGTGTAGGTGAGCTGGCCCTTGGGGAAGCGCATCCAGGCACCGCCGCCGCCTGAGAAGGGCACGCTCTCGCCGGCCGCCACGCGCGGCGGCGGGAGCTGATTCTCCGGCACGACGAGTTCCAGCGGATCCCTGGAGTCGGGTTTGCCGAAGCGATACTGGACATAGCCCTTGTTTGGTCCTGCATCCTTCGAGGCGCAGACCGACACCATCTTGGCGCCGCTGCGGCAGGAGAAGACGACTGTTTCCGCCGGCGTGCAGAACGAAGCCTGCCCCGCCGGCGACGGCGACGGCGCCGGCGTCGCGGCAGGCGGAGCAGCGGCGAGGGGCGCTGGCTTTGCCGCGACGATGAGCGCCACCAGATCGCTCTTCTTGCAGTTCGGATCGCCCTGGCAGGACGCGGCCTGCACGCGGCTCGCCTTGTAGGTGAGGGCGACGCGCTTGCCCTTGAGCGATTTTTCCTGGGCGCAGAGTTCGAAGTCGGCCGCTTCAGTGAACGTGGCGCCGCGATCGTCCTTGAGGGTGATCACGCAGCTGATGTCGCCGTTGGCGAATTGGATCGGCGTGCCAAAGGCCCGCTTCTTCTCGCCCCCGACAGTGACCGTATCTTGGGCGGATGCCGCGAGGGGCAGCAGGGCGAGGAACAACGAGGTAAAAAAACAGACGCGCACGAAACCGCCGAGCCTGACGCCCCTTCGCAAGGGGGCCGCGCCGCGAGCGGTCACAGGAAGCCGAACAGCCGCGCCACGCGCTGCACGCCCTGCCACACCGGGTCGAGGCCGGCGAAAGTCTGGACCATCTCGTTAGCATCGGCGAGCAGCGCTTTCAGCTTCTGGCCGTTGGGCTCGTCCTTGGCGGCCTCCGCCTTGGCCTCGGCGAAGAGCGCGCGCAGCTCGCGCATCTCCTCGCTGTAGTCGTCGTCGATCGCCTTCATCGAGGCGGTCAAGGCATCTGCGAGGCTGGCGTGCGCGGCGGTGTCTTTGGGATCGTTGGTCATGCCGTACGATACTCCCTGACGGTCGCGACTTGAACAGCCGAGATGGTGCGTTTCGCCTCAGAACCAGTAACGCTTGCCGACGGCGGAAGGTGCCAGCACCTCGTCGCCGAACGCCTGGCCGAGCGCCGCCATGGCGCGCCAGCCGGTGCAGTGGCCGGCGCCGATCTGGGCGAGGCTAAAACCTTTCAGCGCCGCGACGGTCTCGGGGATGATCTTCTCGTTCGTGCCCGAGAGATGCAGCCCGCCCAGCACCGCATGCAGCTTCACGCCGGGGAAACTCGCGCGCGCGTGGCTCAGTACATTCACGATGCCGGCGTGCGAGCAGGCGCTCAGAACCACCAGCCCCTTGCCCTTCACGTTCACGGCGATCCAGCGCTCGTCCATCAGCAGCTCGTCGCTTTCCCAGGGCGCATCCTCCGCCGTGCGCCGCACCTGGCCCGGCAGGCCGCGCTCGAAGGGCGTGACCCGCGGGATCTCGCCGCTCACATGGAACATTCCGTCGAGCAGCCGCTGCGGCTCCGTCGTCGAGACGATCCCAGCGCCGAGGCTGCCAAGCTCCTCGGCCGACGGCACGTCGTCCATCTGCCGCACGCTGCCGTCGGGCAGCTTCATGCCGCGCTGATGGAACATGCCGGGATGGACATGGAAGGGCACGGCGCGGCCGCCGTTGCCGGCACGGATGCGCTGCAGCGCCAGCTTCATGGCGCCGGCATGGTCCCAGTGGCCGTGCGACAGCACGATGCCCTCGACCCGGCCGAGATCGACGCCGAGCCGCGTCGTGTTGCGCTCGAAGGCGTATTCCTCCGGGCCGCTGTCGAACAGCAGCGTGTGGCGCACGTCGCCGCGC
This sequence comes from Reyranella sp., assembly GCA_029946105.1. Taxonomy (GTDB): domain Bacteria; phylum Pseudomonadota; class Alphaproteobacteria; order Reyranellales; family Reyranellaceae; genus Reyranella. Next base: position 11,475 of record JAQSDW010000223.1, read on the forward strand.
TGCACGGTGACCAGGCAGGAAAGCCCGTGGACGCCGCAGCACAGGCAGCGATCCGATGAAGCGCGCAGCCCACGTCGCG
>JAQSDW010000224.1 GCA_029946105.1 Reyranella sp.
CGACGAGGGTCAGGCCGCGGTCGACTGAGGTCTGGGGGTCCGGAGCGTGATGATCGTGACCTCGCCCGGGCAGTTGAAACGGACCGCCGGGCTGGCAACGCCAAGGCCGGCACTCGTGTAACCCGTCATTGCTCCCTCTCGCCACTGACCGACCGCCCCGTGCCGGCATCGGCTGAGGCCGGTGAACAAAGGTCGACCACCCGGCAGGCAGATTTGCCCGCCATGGGTGTGGCCGCTGAGATAGAGCGCATAGCCTGCTTCGGCGGCGTGATCGGCCATCTCGGCAGAATGGATCAAGGCAATGCGGCACTCGCCTTCGTGGGCGCCGAGCGCCCGGCGCGCCGTTTCGGTATAGAAGCTGTTCACGTCATCGAGCCCTGTAACCCTGACCCGGTCGGCGCCGCGCTCGATCACGATCGACCGGTTGACCAGGACCTCGAAGCCGAGCGTCCCCAGCTTTTCGGCCATTGCCACTGAATCATGATTGCCGAGGATGGCCAGCCGCCGGCCATGTACTCGAACGCCCCGCAAGGCATCCATCAGCAGATCTGCCGACGGGGAGACCGGCGCGTGGTGCTTGCCATGCACGTCGCCCGTAAGGGCAAGCAAATCGACCTCGGTCCTATCGAGCAGGCGGTGAGCCGCTTCGGCCAACTCCGGCAGGACATCGAGATGCGTATCGCTGATGTGCAGGATGCGATAGCCGTCGAAAGCCGGCGGCAGGCCGGCGATCTCGACATCGAACTCGACCAGACGCACGTCGAGCGCGTTGCGGCGACCGCGTTCATGGAGCGGTGTGAGGCGAAGGCCCCAGGCGAAGACATCCAGGAGCCGCGTGAAGATTGCCTTTGGCCAACGTGGGCGAACGCCATTGGGGCCGACGAAGTACCGGCTTTCCTCGATGCCGCGCCGAGTGATGGCCCATTGGGGGTCGTGGTTCACTGAAGGTCAGGCCGCGGTCGACTGAACCGCTGCCCGGAGCGCTGCCGCCAGCGCAGCGTCGTGCTCGCGCAACAACACCTGCGGGTCGAGCGTGAGCAGGCCGCGCGCGGCATGACGCTCGGACAGATGCACCGGCGGGTCCCCGCGCTGCAGACGCGCGCTCAAATCAAGCGCATCAGGTACGGCGATCTCGAGCACAGGAACACGCCCGGTCTGCTCGGCCGGCACCAGCCTGACGTCGAGGCCGGACAACGCTGCGGCAATCGCTTTCAGCCGCTTCTCCAGGGCCGCGTTGTCGGCTGCATCATCGGCCTTCACGAATCGATCGAGCGCGGTCAGCAACCCCACGATCTCCTCCTTGCCCGCCTTGAAGCCACGCCCGATGCCATGGTGCGGCACGCCGCGCAGGTTGGTGCGATCAATCATCTTCGGCGGCGTCCAGGTCTCGGGCGCCACGTCCATGTCGAGTTGCTGCAGGAGTGCCGACGCCACCAGATCGCGCCGGCCGGCGAGGATGCCCGAGGCCTGCGGCCCGCCCAGCGCTTTGCCGCCCGAGAAGACCACCAGGTCGGCGCCCATCGCGATGAAGCGGCGCAGGTTCTCCTTGGGCGGCAGTTGAGCCGCGGCGTCGACGATCAACGGCACGCCGTTGGCGCGACATACCGCGATGGCGGTCGGCAGGTCGACGATGCTGGCCGCATTGACCGAGAAGCCGACAGCGACGACGGAGGGCGACAGGGCCGCCTCGATCTCCCAGGCCTCCAGCCCGCGAACGCCGGCGCCGGTACCTCGGTCGTTGTGACCGATATCGACCAGCCGCGCGCCCGATGCCGCGAGCGCATGGGCGTAGCCGGTGCGATGCGTGCGCGGCAGCAGGATGTCGGCGGTGACATGCGGCAGCGCCGCCATCTTGGCGACATCCCAACGCGCGATCGACGCTGCGGCAGCGAGCGTGAGGGCGGCGGCGGCCCCCGTGGTCACGAGGCCTGCCTCCGCGCCGGTTGCCTCGGCAATGCGCTCGCTGGCGGCATCCTGCAGTTCGCCGATGTCGACCGAGGCGCGCGACGCCGCCGCCATCGCCGCCACCACTTCAGGCGCCATTACGGCGCCACCCAGCCGCGTCAGCGCACCGGCAGCGTTGATGCGACGGCGAACGCCGAGGACTGCGTAGGGATCCAATGCTTCCATCGGGCGAGCTTAGCCCAGCCGGTCAAGTCCGCCCAATGATCGCGATCGGGCCACCGCCCGCCGGTCCCTGGTGTTCGGCGCCGCCGGAGACATAGAGCATCGTGTCGCCGATGACGCCGGCCAGCACGCCGCCGACCAGGGCGCGAGCGTGGCGGGTCGAGTGGATGTCGCTGTCGTCCAGCATCGTGTGCCGCCGGCCGCGGATGGCGCCCGACGGTGCTGCCTCTGCCTTGGCGAGGACCGCGGCAATGCCGTCCCCCTCGACGCCCAGCCGCTTCAGGATGCGATGCGCCGCTGCAGCGTCGATAGCATCCGCCATGACATCGTGATCGATCACCAGATCGCCTGCCCATCCCGGTGCGTTGCCCAGCACCACGATTTCGTTGCGCAGCAGTTCGACACCGGCCGAGGTGCTGGCAACGCTAGAGTAGAGCGACCAGTCGCGGCAGATGGCCTGCTCCGGCGCGGCCTTCACTTCGCCAAGCGCCAGGGCGACGCCCAGAGCCGATGCACCACGCGACAGCGCCATTGAATGATAGGTGTCGTCGGTCGCCACGCGCGCGCCGCGCCGCCGGGCTTCCTCGATGCGTTCCTTGGTGAGCAGGGGACATTTGATCTGCACGAAGTGGACGTCGGCGGGAGAAACGAACCCGGCCTCCTCCATTGCCCGCGTGACCGCGGCCGCGGTCTCCACGATCTGCGGCGCCCAGCCGATTTCTTCAGGCGCGAAGGCGCGCGTGAGCCCAATGCCGAGCGCGAGCCGCGGACCGGACGCCGTGGCCGCAACAGTGTCGCGACTGAACACCAGCAGATGCGGCGATAGCCCGCCCTCGGTGCCGCCCGACATGACGATGGCGACACGCTTCTCGATCTCCTGCAGAGCGCATTCGAGGCGCTCGGCCAGCAGCAACTTCAGGGCCAGGGTGGCATAGCCGCGCGTGAAATCGTTGACGCAGCCGTTGCCCTCGGTCTTGCCGATTATCGCCACGATGGCGGCCGGATCGACCTCGCCGGCGTCGATGGCCGCGGCAAGTGCCGCCGTATCTCCTGGGCCCGCCGTCGGCAGACGCAGCAGCCGCGTCCGCCGCGCCACCTCAGGCGGCCTTGCCGGCATCGCTGCCGTGACGCGCGCGCCGGCGGCGCAGCCACATGACGGACAAGAGCGCGACGGCGATCACGGCGAAGGAGACGCCTGTCGTTACCGTGCCGAGCGCATAGAGCACCGGCGTCGTCACGTTCGTCGTCATGCCGTAGATTTCCAGCGGCAGCGTGTTGAAGGTGCCGGCGGTGTAGAGGCTGCGGGCGAACTCGTCGTAGGAAAGCGTAAAACCGAACAGGCCCACGCCGATCAGGCTGGGCAGCAGGATGGGCACAACCACGTGCCGGATCGTCTGCCACGAGGTGGCGCCGAGGTCGCGCGCCGCTTCCTCATAGCGCCGGTCGAAGCGGTTGAAGACCGCAAACATGATCAGCAGACCGAACGGCAGGGTCCAGGTGAGATGGGCGCCGAAAGCCGAACTGTACCAGGCCGGATCCCAGCCCAGGACGCGGAACAGCAGACCGATACCGAGGCTGATCAGGATCGACGGCACGATCAGGCTGGCAATGGCGAGGTAGAAGATGGTTCCGGATCCGCGGAAGCGTGTGCGAAATGCGAGGCCTGCGGAAAACGAGGCGATGACCGTCACTACCATGGTCGCAGCACCCAGGATCATCGAGCGCTGGAGGGAGCCCGCGAAGTCGCCGACCATCTGTTTCTCGAACAGGTTCTTGAACCAGTGCACCGACACACCATTCATCGGGAAGGTGAGCCCGCCGGAGGGTCCCTGGAACGACAGGATAAGGATGGTCAGCGTCGGCCCGTAAAGGAACAGCACGAACAGGCAGAAGAAGGCGCCGAGGAACCAGAAGGCGGGACCACGCTTGCCGTGCTGCACGTCACAGCTCCTTGCGGATGTCGACCAGACGCATCATGGCCGCGACAATGAGCAGGACGACCAGCAGCAGAACCACCGCATTGGCCGCAGCCGCGGGGTACTGCAGCAGCGACATGGCATTGGCCATCATCAGACCGACCGACGCGCTCAGCCCGCCGCTCATCATGCGCACGGTGACGAAGTCACCCATGACGATGGTGACGATGAAGATCGAGCCGATGGCGATGCCGGGCTTGCACAGCGGCAGGATGACGTTCCACAGCGTCTGCCAACCCGAGGCACCGGCGTCGCGCGCCGCCTCGAGCAGGCTGCGGTCGATGCGCATCATCGAGTTGAAGATCGGCACCACCATGAACAGCGTGTAGAGGTGGACATAGGCCAGCACGACCGCGAAGTCCGAATAGAGCAGGAACTCCAGCGGCTGCCGGATCAGGCCCAGGTTCATCAGCGTCGTGTTGGCCAGGCCATTGCGCCCGAGGAACGGAATCCACGAGATCATGCGGATGACGTTGGAGGTCCAGAACGGAATGGTGCAGATCAGGAACAGAACCGTCTGCATTGTCGGCGACCGCACGTAGAAGGCCACGAAATAGGCGACGGTGAAGCCGATGACGAGGGTCAATGCCCAGGTGATGACGGCGAACTGGATCGTCTGCTGGTAGGTCCGCCAGGTCACCGGCGAGAGCAGCAGCTCCTCGTAGTTCTGCAGCAGGAACGCCGGGATGATCTGCGTCGTGTTGTAGTCGAAGAAACTCACCACCACGATCGTGGCGATCGGCACGATCAGGAACAGCAGGAACACCAGCGCAAGCGGTGCGACCTGCAGGTAGGTGATCCAGAGTTTTACGCGGGACATCGAAGGACGGGGCGCCGCCGAGGCGGCACCCCTCCCCTGTGCTTGTCGTCGATCAGGCGGCGATGAACTGGTTCCACTTCTGAACCATGTAACGGTCCTCATCCATCACGGCGTTCCAGCAGGCGACGGAGCCCATGCGTTCGTAGAACGAGCCGCCGTCGCGCACGGCGCCCTTCTTCTCGACCACCACGCCCTGCGGGTTCTTGATGTCGCCCTGGGCGGGCTTGCCTTCCATCCAGAAGCCCCATTCGTCGGCGCTCATGTTGGCCTTGGCCGTCTCGAGCACCGCCGAGTAGTAGCCTTGGCGGTTGAGGAAGGCGCCGACCCAGCCCGACAGGTACCAGTTGATGTACTCGTAGGCGGCATCGAGTTGCGCACCCTGGAGGTGCTTGGCGAGCGAGAGCCCGCCGCCCCAGGCGCGATAGCCTTCCTTGAGCGGCTGGTAGACGCACGGCACTCCCTTGGCGCGTACCGCCGACACCGCCGGGGACCACATCGACTGGATCACGACCTCGCCCGAGGTCATGAGGTTGACCGATTCATCGAAGGTCTTCCAGAAGGCACGGAACTGGCCCTCCTTCTTGGTCTTGATCAGGAAATCGATGGTCTTGTCGATCTCCGCCTTGGTCATGTTGCCCTTGTCGCCATACTTCACGATGCCGGCCGACTCGCAGATCATGGCGGCGTCCATGATGCCGATCGACGGGATGTTCAGGATCGAGGTCTTGCCCTTGAACTTGGGGTCGAGGATGTCCTTCCAGTTTTCGATCTTGCGGCCGACCAGGTCGGGACGAATACCCAGCGTGTCGGCGTTGTAGATCGTGGGCACGATGGTGAACCACTGGGTCGGAGATTTGGCGAACTTGGTCGAGCCAGCGCCCTCGACGAAGCTCACGGTGCTGGGTGCCGTTCCCTGGGCGACGACGCTGTCGGGCTTCAGCTTGCCGGTGGTGAAGATCGGCACGATCTTGTCGAACAGCTTGATCTTCTTGACGTCCATTGCCTGCAGCGTGTTCGCCGGGAAGACCTTCTTGATCATCCAGTATTCGATATCGCCGATGTCGAACGAGTTGGGCTGAGTGACCACGCGCTGCACGACCGCGTCGGAATCAAGCGCCGTCATCTGCAGGGTGATACCGAGGTCGGCTTTGCACTTCTCCGCGATCTCGTTGATCGCCGACACGCCAGTACCGCATTGGCGCAGCACGATGTTCTTGTTGTTCTGCGCCCAGATCATCGGAAAGCCGGGGATCGCGCCGCTGCCTAGCGCCGCGCCGGCAATGCCTGCCGCGCCCTTCAGCATCCTGCGGCGGCCTACGCCGCTATTTGTTTTCCGCGCCATCTCTTCCTCCTCCTTCGGTCAATGTCCACAATCAATGCCCGAGGGCGTGTACGTCCTCGGGCTTCCACGACAGAACCACGGGTTGGCCGGGCGCCACCGGCGACACATCGAAGCGCGCCTCCGACACCACGGCCGACAGGGTTTCGAGGCCGGCCACGTCGATGCCGACCTGCACGGTCGCGCCGAGATACTCGACGGATCGCGCCACGCCCTGGAGTGACGAAGCCCCCACCTCGGCCGGTCCGCCGACCTGCACGGTCATGCGGTCGGCACGGATGGCGACCAGCGGCGCATCGCCTCTGGCACGCGCCACGGCGGCCGGTATCACGTTGTGCCCGCCGATGAACTTCGCCACGAACGAAGAGGCTGGCCGATTGAAGACCTCGCGTGCGGTGCCGGCCTGCTCGATCCTGCCGCCATTCATGACGACGACGAGGTCGGCCAAGGCCATCGCCTCGTCCTGGCTGTGTGTGACGTGAATAAAGCTGATGCCGAGCCGCGTCTGCAGGGTCTTCAGTTCCTCGCGCATGCGGATGCGCAGAAACGGATCGAGTGCCGACAAAGGCTCGTCGAGCAGCAGGACCTGCGGATCGGTGATCAGCGCCCGCGCCAGCGCCACGCGCTGCTGTTGGCCGCCCGAGAGCTGGGCCGGCAGGCGGTTGGCATAGGGCTCCATCTGGACCCGCCCCAGGACCTCGCGGGCGCGTGCCCGGCGAGTATCCTTGTCGACGCCACGCATTTTCAGGCTGAAAGCGACGTTGTCGGTGCAGTCGAGATGCGGAAACAGCGCATAGCTCTGAAACATCATGGCCGTGCCACGCGCCGCCGGCGGCAGGTGCGTGATGTTCTCCGAGCCCAGGATGACGTCGCCTTCGCTCGCCTCCTCGTGGCCAGCGATCATGCGCAAAGTCGTGGTTTTGCCGCAGCCCGAGGGCCCCAGCAGGCAGCAATAGGTGCCGGCGGGAATGCGCAGGTTTATGGTGGCGACCGCAACGGCCTCACCATAGCGCTTGGTCAGGGCAACGAGTTCAATGTCCGGCTGGGTCGCCATGCTCACAAGGGAAGCAAGCCCCATGCCAGCGCTGTAAATTAGCGGGGGAAAATAGCTCTGGCCATTGGCGCAAGTCTTGCTGACCTTCGGGTGGTGGCAACTCCCCGGGAGCGAAGTAAATGCGACTGATCGGCGTCGACGTCGGCGGCACCTTCACGGACCTGGTCTATGCCGACACCGAGGCCGGCCGGACCGCCGTCCACAAGATCTCGACCACGCCGGACGACCCGTCGCGCGGTGTCATCCAGGGCCTGGTGGCGCTCTGCGACAAGTACCAAATCCCGCGCGAGACCATCGACACGGTGTTCCACGGCACCACCATCGCCACCAACGCCATCCTCGAGCACGATGGCGCCATCACCGGCATGATCACGACTTCTGGTTACCGCGACATCCTGCACATCGGGCGTCACCAACGACCGCAGCACTATTCTATCATGCAGAACATCCCCTGGCAGGACCGGCCGCTGGTCAAGCGCCGACACCGCAAGACGGTGACCGAGCGGCTGGTGCCGCCCAAGGGCGAAGTATTGGAGCCGCTTGACGAGGACGGCGTCCGCCAGGCCGTGCGCGAATTGAAGGAAGCCGGCGTCGAAGCCATCGCCATCTGCTTTCTCTTCTCCTACCTCGATGCGGCCCACGAGGCGCGCGCCATGGAGATCGTGCGCGAGGAATATCCCGCGTGCTTCGCCACCACTTCCTCGTCGGTGTCGCCGCAGTTCCGCGAATTCGAGCGCTTCACCACCACGGCACTGAACGCCTTCGTCGGGCCCAAGGTGCGCAACTACGTGACCCGCCTCGAATCCGAGATCGAGGCATCGGGCTTCAAGGCCGATCTTCGCATCATGGCCTCGAACGGCGGCGTGGCAACGCCCGCCATGGTGGCGGAGCGGCCGGTGCTCACCCTCCTGTCGGGCCCGGCCGCGGGCGTGATCGGCGGCGACTGGGCGGGCGGCCTCTCCGGCCGGCGCAATCTCGTCACCTTCGATGTTGGCGGTACCTCGGCCGACATCGGCATCGTGACCGACGGCGGCTTCGGCGAGGCAACGGCACGTGACACCTGGATCGCGGGCTTCCCGGTGATGGTGCCGATGATCGACGTGCATACGATCGGCGCCGGCGGCGGCTCAATCGCCCACGTCGACCAGGCGGGCGCTTTCAAGGTCGGACCGCGCTCGGCCGGCGCCGTGCCCGGACCGGCCGCCTACGGACGCGGCGGCACACGCGCCACCGTCACCGACGCCAATGTCGTGCTGGGCCGTCTCGACGGCGGCAATTTTTTAGGCGGTGGCATGTCACTCGATGAGGTGGCGGCCCGGCGTGTCATCGGCGACCTGGCCCGCGAGCTCGGCCTCTCCGATCGCGAGGCGGCGGAGGGCGTGATTACCCTGATCAACGCCAACATGGCCAACGCCATCCGATCCAGAACCGTCCAGAAGGGCATCGACCCGCGCAACTACACGCTGGTGGCGTTCGGCGGCGCGGGTCCGCTGCACGGTGCGGAAGTCGCCGAGATGCTGGGCATCACCGAGGTGATCGTGCCGCCCCATCCCGGCATCACCTCGGCGGTCGGGCTTTTAATCAGCGACCTGCGCTACGATGCCATCCGCACCTCGTTCCAGGTGTCGGGGGCCGCTGACCTCGCCCGCATCAATTCGGACTTCGCGGCGATGGCCAAGGAACTCGCCGGCCGCTTCACCGCCGACGGCATCGATCTCGCCAACGTCACCTTCGAGCGCCGCGGCGACCTGCGCTATGTCGGCCAGGGCTATGAACTCCGCGTGCCCTTCCCTGACGGCCTGCTCGACGCGGCGACGCTCGCCCAGGCCTTCGCCACCTTCCACGAGGTGCACAAGCGCGAGTACGCCCATCACTTCGCCGACAGCGCCATCGAGATCGTGAACCTGCGCCTCGTGGGGGCCGCCAGCGCCGCCAAGATTGCCAGGCCCTCGCCCGTCGCAGGCAATTCGTCCGTTGCCGCCAAGATCAAGAGCAGCGCCTGCACCTTTCGGGTCGCCGGCAAGCTCGCCGACTATCCCACCGACTTCTATATGCGCGACCGGCTGCCGGTCGGCGAGCGCATCGCCGGCCCCGCCATCATCCTGCAGATGGATTCGACCACCGTCGTGCCGCCGCACTACACTTTCGAGGCCGATGCCGCGGGCAACCTGATCGTCCGCAAAGCCGGCGCCTGAGGAGACCTTCATGAGTACAGCCCCTCTCCGCCAGCCCGCCCTGAAACCGGATCGCATCGACCCGATCACCAGCAGCGTGATCCAGGGCGCGCTCGAAAGCATCGCGGTCGAGATGGGCTACAAGCTGATGCGCATGAGCTACTCCTCGATCATCCGCGAGTCGGAGGATTTTGGCGCCGCTCTGGTCGATGCCGAGGGACGTGGCCTCGCCGAATCGGCGCAATCGACGCCACTGCAGTCCGGTCCCATCCCGGGTTACGTGCGCGGCATTCAACGCATCATGACGGCGCGCGGCGAGACCATCCGGCCGGGCGACGTCATCATGCACAACGATGCCTACTCGGGCGCCAGCCATGGCCCGGACGTCGCCTTCATCGTGCCAGTGTTCGTCCAGGGCCGCCTGATCGCCTTTGCTGCGACCACGGCGCATCATCTCGACATTGGCGCACTGTCCCCGGGGTCCTGCGGCATCGTCGAGGCGATCGACGCCTATGCCGAAGGCCTGCAGTTCAAGGCGATCAAGGTCTACGACCGCGGCGTGAAGAACGACATGGTGTGGCAGATCGTGCGCGACAATATCCGTGCCTCGGACCTCGTGGTCGGCGACATGGACGCCCAGATCGCCGCCGCCCGTATCGGCGCCGAGCGCATGGTCGAGCTGGTCGAGCGCTATGGCCTCGAAACTTTCGAGCTCGCCTGCACCGCGCTGATGGATCATGCCGAGCGGCTGATGCGCCAGGCGATCGCCAAGCTGCCAGACGGCGTCTATCGCGCCGAGACGGCGATCGACGGCTATCTCGACAGCGATGATCCCTCGAAGAAGGAACTGCCGATCGTCGTCACCATCACCAAGAAGGACGATTCGCTGGTGGTTGACCTCACCGGGACCGCGCCGCAGGTGCCCGACCGGCCGATCAACATGCCGCTGGAAGGCACCGCCGATATCGCGATCTGGCTCACCATCCGCTCGGTGCTGCTCGACACCGAGATCCATGGCCATATCCCGGTGAACGCGGGCCTGATCCGGCCGATCACGATCATCGCGCCCAAGGGCTGCCTGGCCAACCCGACCTTCCCCGCGCCCACCATTGCGCGCTTCTGCCCGGGCAACCAGCTCGCCGACACCGTGATGAAGGCGCTGTCGCACGCCATGCCGGGCAACGTCTCGGCCGGCATCGGCAATCTGAAAGTCATCGCCTTCTCTGGCCTGAAAGACGAGACGCACTGGGTGCATATGGAGATCTTCGAGGGTTCCTACGGCGGGCGCCTCGGCAAGGACGGCATGGACGCCGTCGACACGCTCTACGCCAACACCCGCAACAACCCGATCGAGGATATCGAAACCCACTTGCCGCTCCGCGTATTGCGCTACGAATTGCGCGAGGATGTGGCCGGCGCCGGCAAGTGGCGTGGCGGCCTGGGCTCGGTGCGTGAGTTCAGCTTCCTCAGCGACGGCGGCGCCTCGGTCGAAGGCGAAGGCCATCGCTACCGGCCGTGGGGTTTCCTTGGCGGCAGCGAAGGCATGCCGGCCAAGCTCGACCTCGTGACGCCGGGCCACGCCGACCGCGCGCTGCCCTCGAAGGTGCCGCACATGAACATCGGCACCGGCGGCCGCTTCGTCTGCTACGGCCCGGCCGGCGGCGGCTACGGCAATCCGCTGGAGCGCGATCCGGCCAAGGTGGCCGACGACGTGCTGGACGAGGTGATCTCGGTCGAGACGGCACTCAGGGATTACGGTGTCGTCGTCTCGGCGGAGGGTGCCGTGGATCAGCCCGCGACGGCGAAGGCCCGCGCCGACCGGTCCTAGTGGTTGAAATCAGACACAAGAGTCCCATGAGCGCGCAGGATGCGCTGGCTCTTGCTTTCAGACACGGTACCTTCTGTTGGATTCGATCCACTAGCACTACTTTGGCATTTTACGCTGCGCGATATGCGTAAGGATCCTGTCACA
>JAQSDW010000225.1 GCA_029946105.1 Reyranella sp.
GTAGACGAGCCGTTCCTCGTAACGATCGAAAGCGATGTCTCCGGCGAGGCGCCCCTCGATCTTCAGGGCGGCGAGGCCGTTCTCGGCCATTTCCTTCAGCGCATCCTTTTCCGCACGGCCGCCCAGCTTCGTGTAGCGCGGCAGGATCGGCTTGCGCGGCTCGGGCATGTATGAGCAGCGCTGGGCGATCGCCAGGGTATTGTCGCAAGCCTCCGGCAAATCGGAGAAGACGCCGCGCATCTCGGCGGCCGACTTGAAATAGTGCTCCGGCGTCAGCCGGCGGCTATTGGGATCCTCGATGTGGGCGCCCTGCTCGATGCACAGAAGAACATCGTGCGCCTCGTACATCGAGGCCTTGGGGAAGTGGACATCGTTGGTTGCCACCAGCGGCAGATCGCGGGCGTAGGCAAGGTCGAGCAGCGGCGCTTCTACCCGGCGCTCGCTGTCTTCGCCATGACGCTGCAATTCGACATAGAGCCTGTCGTCGAACAGGACCTGCAGTCGTTCGAGCATATGGGTGGCGGCTGGAATCTGGCCGGCCAACAACAATCGTCCCACCCCACTGCTCGTACTGCCGGTGAACGCGAGAAGGCCCTGGCAGTGACCCTCCAGTTCGGACAGGGGCAATGCCGCAATCGACCCGATCTTGAATTCGAGGTGCGCGCGGCTCACCAGACGCATCAGGTTGAGATAACCCTGCTCGTTCTGGACGAGCAGAGTCAGCCAGTCGACCGCCGGCAGCTTGCTGGCCGTGGCGATCCCACCCTCTTCCTCCCGCCTGAGCCCGATATCGCAACCCATGATCGGTTGAACGCCGGCCTTTGCGGCGTACTGCGCGAACTCCAGGGCGCCAAACAGGTTATTGCGATCCGTGACGGCGACAGCCGGCATCGCATGCGCCTTGGCAAGCGCCACGACGGCGTCGACCTTGTTGGCCCCTTCAGTGAGCGAATAGGCGGACCGGACCTTCAGATGGATGAAATCGGCGATGGGCACGACTCATCATCGCGCCTGGGCCTGTGGACTGTCAGGTCGCCAGCACGCCTTCCTTCAGTGTCACGGTGCGATCCATGCGCGCGGCAAGATCCGGGTTGTGGGTCGCGACCAGCGCCGCCATGCCGGTTTCCCGCACCAGGGCAAGGAGCTGGCGAAAGACGACGTCGGCAGTCGAGGCATCGAGATTCCCGGTCGGCTCATCGGCCAACAGCACCCGGGGCGCATTCGCCACGGCGCGTGCGATTGCAACACGCTGCTGTTCGCCGCCCGAGAGCCGGCCTGGACGATGGTCGCCGCGCTCCTTGAGTTGCACCATCGCCAGCAGGTCGGCGGCTCGCACACGGGCTTCGCTGCGAGACATGCCATTCAACATCTGTGGCAGCATCACGTTCTCGATCGCCGAGAATTCCGGCAGCAAGTGATGGTACTGATAGACGAAGCCCAGGAAGCGGCGGCGTAGCGCGGTCCGCCCGCGATCACCAAGGCGGCCCGTCGCCTTGGCATCGAGAACGACCTCGCCTTCATCGGGCTGTTCGAGGAGCCCCGCAATATGCAGCAAGGTCGACTTGCCGCTGCCTGACTGGCCGACCAGGGCAACGATCTCACCTGCCCTCAAGTCGAGTGAAACGCCCCGCAGGACCTCCAGCCGGCGATCTCCCTGCACAAAGGTGCGCTTGATCCCGTTCAAGGAAAGAGGAAAGGCCGAATCACTCATACCGAAGCCCCTCGACCGGATCGACCCGGGTGCTGCGCCAGGCTGGATAGGCCGCGGCTGCCAATGACAAAAGAATGGCCACGCCGACGACGGTCCACACTTCTATCGCCTGAACCCTCACCGGCATGGAGGTGATGAAGTCGACCTCGGCGTTGCCGCCGCCCGACGCGCCGGTGATCGCCGACAGCAGTCGGCCGACCGACGGCATATTGGCGCAGATCAGAAGGCCGAGACTGGCGCCCACTGCCGTGCCGACCAGTCCGACCGCCGCTGCCGCAAAGAAGAACGCCCGCACGATCGTCCGCGGCGTCGCCCCCATCGTGCGCAGAATGGCAATGCTGCCCCGCTTCACGCGGACCAGCATGGTGAAGCTCGCCACGACGTTCATCGCCGCGACCACGACGATCAGCGTGAGGATGATGAACATCATGACCCGCTCGACCTGCAAGGCGCCAACGAACCGGGCATTGAGGCCCAGCCAGTCCGAAATCTTCAAGTCTTCGCGGCCGAGCGATCGGCGCAGCTCTGCAGCCACGCGCGGCGCCGATGCGGGGTCGGCGAGTTCGAGATCGATGGAGCTCACGACGTTGTGGCCATACTCCAGATCCTCCTGCAGCATGTCGAGTGGCACGAAAACCAGGGCGCCATCGAACTCGTAGCGGCGCGTCATGAAGCTAGCCAGCACCTCGTAGTCCGAGTAACGGGGTGCGATCGTGCCATTTTCATTGAGCCGATGTGTGACCAGCGTGACCTTGTCGCCTGCCGCGACATTCAGAGCCTGTCGCAGCCTCTCACCCATGACCACGCCGGGTTTGGTCCCGAAGGCACCCAACTCGCCATGGACGATGTTCTTCGTCACGATATCTCGCGTCAGCAGATCGTCCGTCCGCACACCGCGCAGCATGACGCCTCGCGTCAGACTGTTGGCCATCACAAGAGCCTGGCGCTCGAGCGCCGGGCGCACGGCGCGCACGCCTGGCGTCTCGCGGAGCTTCGCCAGGAGCTCGGCCGTCGCCTGCAACATACCTCCCGTGGCCGTGATCACGACGTGTCCATTCATGCCGATGATACGGCCGAGCAACTGCTGACGAAATCCACCCATGACGGACAGGACGACGATCAGCGTCGCCACGCCCAGCGCTACCCCGACAAGCGAAAATATCGCGATGAACGAGACGAAGCCCTCGCGCTGACGAGTGGCCAGGTAGCGCCAGGCCAGCCAGCGCTCGACAGCGGGCGCCCGGTCACTCACGGCGCAGTCCTTCGACGGGGTCGAGGCGCGATGCCCGCCATGCCGGATAGAGAGAAGCCAGAATCGCGAACACCAGTGCCATGCCCGCGATCACCGCCACTTCCATCCACTCGATGTGCGAGGGCATCTCAGCGAGCAGATAAAGCGTCTCGTCGAACAGAACGAGACCGAAGGTATGCTGCAACCATTGGCGAATCGCTTCGATGTTGCGGGCGAAGGCGAGCCCCAGGACGACACCGATGATCGTTCCTGCCCCGCCGATCACCAGGCCATCGATCAGAAACACGCGCAGGATGGCGCCACGGCTTGCCCCCATGGTGCGCAGGATGGCTATGTCCGCGGTCTTCGTGCGCACGAGCATGACGAGGCTGGAGACGATATTGAATGCCGCCACCAGAACGATCAGCGTCAGCACCAGGAACATCACATTGGTTTGGGCCTGGACGGCAGAGAAGAAACTGACATTGGCCTGGAACCAGTCGAACACCCAACCCTGAAGGCCGACGGCCTGGGACACCAGACGGCGGCTGTCCGAGAGCGAGGCCTGGTCACCGACGAAGACCTCGATCCCCGTCACCTTGCTGCCGAGGCCGAGAAGGCGTTGAACGTCGGCCAGCGGGGCGTAGACGAAGTTGGCATCGTAGTCGTACATGCCGGCGCAGAAAATCGCCGATACGCGCGCCGACACCGAGCGCGGCATGACGCCGAGCGGCGTCGCCACCGATACTGGCGAGACGAGTTGCAGGCTGTCGCCGACCTTGAGCCCCAGCAGATCCGCCAGCCGACGACCGATCGCCACCGAGAAGTCGTCGCCAAAGCCCTTGAGCGTGCCCCAGTCGATCGGCTTGTCATCGTCGCCGCGACACAAGCCTCGATAGCGTTCGCGGATGCCGGGCGATCCATCAATCGCGGCCGCCAGCGGCACGCGGGCCTGGAAATCCTCGGGCCGCATCCCGCGCAGGATGACGCCCCGAACGCGATCTCCGATAACCGCCATGACTTGGCCCTCGGCAGTTTGAGTCGCGCTCACGATCCCCGGCACGGCCTTGATCCGGTCCAGCAGATCAGGCGTAGCATCCAGGCCGTCGCGGCTGCCCTGGACGCCGAGCTGTCCGCTGATGCCCGACATCTGCTTCAGCATCTCGACCCGGAAGCCGTTCATCACGGCCATGACCACGATCAAGGTGCCGACACCCAGCATGATGCCGACCAGCGAGAAGCCGGCGATCACCGAGATGAACCCCTCTTCCCGGCGGGCCCGCAGATACCGGAAAGCGACCAGGCGTTCGACGGCAGCGAAGGCCATGATGGGTGGCGTCCTCCGTTCAGCCAAACCGCTGGGCGAGCTGATCGATCGGCAATTCCTCACGCGTGCCGGTCTTGCGGTTCTTCAACTCGACTTTGCCGGCCGCCAGCCCCTTGGGGCCGACAATGATCTGCCAGGGTGTGCCGATCAGGTCCATGTCGGCGAATTTGGCACCCGGGCGCAAGTCGCGATCATCGTGCAGCACGGTCACGGCCTTGGCCTGCAGGGCATCGTAGAGCTTCACGCAAGCGCCCATGACGGCGCCGTCGTCGGGCTTCAGATTGACGATGGCGACCCGGAAGGGCGCCACGGACTCCGGCCAGACGATGCCGGCCGCGTCATGGCTCGCCTCGATGATGCCGCCGACGAGCCGCGACACGCCGATGCCGTAGGAGCCCATCTCGATCGTGATCTGCTCGCCGCCGGGGCCCGCCACAACCGCATTCATCGGCTTGGAGTACCTGGTCCCGAAGTTGAAGATATGGCCGACTTCGATCCCTCGGGCGGCAAGGCGTTCGCCTTCCGGGATCTTCTCGAAGGCATCCTTGTCATGCATCTCGTCGGTCGCGGCATAGAGCGACGTCCATTCGTTCACGATCGGCTGCAAGTCGCCCGAGTAGTCTATCGTGCGGCCCAGGATGTCCTTGTCGATCAGTCCCTTATGGCAGAACACCGCGCTTTCGCCGGTCTCCGCCAGGATAATGAATTCATGGCTGAGATCACCGCCAATCGGGCCGGTGTCGGCGCGCATCGGAATAGCCTTCAGGCCCATGCGGGCAAAGGTGCGCAGATAGGCCACGAACATGTTGTTGTAGGAACGGATAGCACCCGCCCTGTCGATGTCGAACGAATAGTTGTCCTTCATCAGGAATTCCCGGCCGCGCATGACGCCGAAGCGGGGGCGTACCTCGTCCCTGAATTTCCACTGGATGTGATAGAGATTCTTCGGCAGATCGCGGTAGCTCTTCACACCGTCGCGGAAGATGACGGTGATCATTTCCTCGTTGGTCGGTCCGAACAGCATGTCGCGGTCGTGACGGTCCTTGATGCGCAGCATTTCCGGCCCGTATGCGTCATAGCGCCCACTCTCGCGCCACAGGTCGGCCGACTGGATAGTCGGCATCAGCACTTCCTGCGCACCCGCGGCGTCCTGCTCTTCGCGCACGATCCGCTCGATGTTCTTGAGGACGCGAAAGCCGAGCGGCAGCCAGGCATAGATGCCGGCGCTGGTCTGGCGAACGAGGCCGGCGCGCAGCATCAGACGGTGCGACACGATCTGCGCCTCGGCCGGATTCTCCTTCAAAGTCGGCAGGAAATACTGGCTCATCCGCATGCTGAATCGGTCCTCGTTCGGGGGCGTCCGGGCTGGCGGCGGACTGTAGGGAACAGGTCTTGCAAAGGCAAACTTGGCCGCTGCTGACTGGTTTTGCACAGGCAATGCCCGCACACTCAGCGCGACAACCGGGGGAGACAAGAATGCTCGAGCGGATTTTCAAGCTGAGCGAGAACCGGACCAACGTCCGGACCGAGGTCGTGGCCGGGATCACGACCTTCCTGACCATGGCCTACATCATCTTCGTCAATCCAGCGATCCTCAGTGCCGCCAAGATGCCGTTCGGCGCGGTGTTTACCGCCACCTGCGTGGCCGCCGCCATCGGCTGCATGCTGATGGCTTTCCTTGCCAACTATCCGATCGCCCTCGCCCCGGGCATGGGCCTGAACGCCTACTTCGCTTTCGGCGTCGTCGGCGGCATGGGGTACACTTGGCAGGTAGCGCTGGGCTGCGTGTTCTTTTCGGGCATCATCTTCTTCATCATCAGCGTGCTGCCGATTCGAGAATGGATCGTCAATGCCATCCCCAAATCGCTCAAGATGGCAATTGCCGCCGGCATCGGCCTGTTCCTCGCCCTGATTGCCCTCAAGAACGCCGGCATCGTCGTCGCCAACCCGGAAACCCTCGTGACGCACGGCAAACTGACGAGCTGGCCTGTCGTCATGGCCGCGCTGGGATTTGCCCTGATCGTGGCGCTTGAATATCGCCGCGTCATGGGTGGCGTCATCATCGGCATCCTGGTGGTGACGGTAATCTCGATCCTGGCCGGGCAACAGAAGTTCGCAGGAATCTTCGATGTGCCGCCATCGATTGCTCCCGTGTTCCTCCAGATGGACCTCGCCGGCGCCCTTCAAGTCGGGTTGGTGACCGTGGTGTTCGCCTTCCTGTTCGTGGACCTGTTCGACAATACCGGAACATTGATCGCGCTGGCCCATCGAGGGGGCTTCATGCGTCCGGACGGTACCGTTCCGAGGCTCAGGGGTGCGCTGATCTCGGACAGCGCCGCGGCCATGATCGGTGCCGCTGTCGGCACATCCACGACGACGAGCTACATCGAAAGCGCGTCGGGCATCAACGCGGGCGGCCGTACTGGCCTTACCGCCGCAACGGTCGGCATTCTCTTCCTGCTGGCATTGTTCGTTGCCCCGCTGGCAGGCTCCATTCCTGCGTACGCTACCGCGCCCGCTCTGCTCTACGTCGCCTGCTTAATGGCGCGGGGCCTTACGGAAGTGGAGTGGTCCGACATCACCGAAGCGGCGCCCGCCGTCATCACCGCGCTCGCGATGCCGTTCACCTTCTCGATAGCCGACGGCATCGCTTTCGGATTCATTTCGTACGCCGGTATCAAGGTTGCGGCGGGTCGCTATGCCGACATCCATCCCGCGGTGGCAATTCTCGCTGTCCTGTTTGTGATCAAGTATCTGGTCATCGGATGATCAATGATTCAGTAGGGAAATTTGTTTGTCGTCGAACGACCTGCCATCCTAACAATTGTTCGGTGGGGGCCTGACGATCGAAAGAAAAGGTCTTGGCAAGGCTTCGGAGCCACGCTAAAGAGCCTGTCTCTTGGGCGCTGCCCGAGTTTAGGGAGGAGAGCGGCTTAAAAGCCGCCGAACGACGAGTTTCGGGGTAGAAGAGCGGCGGGCCAAAAGCCCGCCGTTTCCTTTTTATTTCAATACTTTAGACAGATTTCTTAAGAATATAGATTAGCTTCCCTCGACCATCCGACGGAAGCTGAAGACATCGGCCTCGTGCAGAGCATAAAAGGCCAACCAGAGCACCGCTGTGACGGCCGACGTGATGATGGCTTTCCGGAGCAGTTCGGGCCGCTCCGGAGCACCGTGCTCCTGGCCCTTCCCGGGCTTTTCGACACGACGTACACCCAGTGGCAGAACCGCAAACAGCACCGTCCACCACAGGACGATGTAGACCATGACGCCGGTGGCCCAGCTCATGGCGTCGTGCTCCTCACACCTGTTCGAGTTCGATCAGGGTCCCGGCGAAGTCTTTCGGATGCAGGAACAACACGGGCTTGTCGTGGGCGCCGATCTTGGGCTCGCCATCGCCCAGCACCCGGGCGCCCTGGGACTTCAGTCTGTCTCGGGCGGCGTAGATATCCTCGACTTCGTAGCAAACATGATGAATGCCGCCATCGGCGTTGCGGGCGAGGAAATTCGCGATGGGAGACTTCTCGCCCAGCGGATGCAGGAGCTCGATCTTGGTGTTCGGCAGTTCCACGAAGACTACGGTCACGCCGTGCGCGGGCTGGGCCTTGGGAGCGCTCACTTTTGCCCCCATGACGGTCCGGTACAGTTCCGTGGCCTTGGCGAGGTCCGGGACGGCAATGGCGATGTGGTTCAGGCGTCCGATCATCAGGCTCTCCACACGTTCCCAGCCTAGATGCGGACGATGTGAACGTCCGTCAACGGCTTCTTGCCGAGGTGCGCGCGCACGACGCGCCGCACGGCCTGGCGGGACGCCTCCTCGATCCGCTTGTCGTCGCTTCGCTCCGACGTACTGAGATCAGCCAGCATCTCTTGCAATCCGGCGGCAATCGCCTCGGCAAGCGCGCCGCTCTCGTCGTCGATGCCCCGAAGCGACACCTTGGGCGGCGCCACGGCGCGGCCCTTGCGGTCGATGACCAGTGTCGCCGCAGCGGCGCCGTTCCACAGGAGCTTGCGGCGCTCGCGCAGCGCGCTGCCATCCAGTGGCACGAGACCGTCACCATCGCGGGCCAGGCGGCCCACCGGAACATGGTCGATGATCTCCGCCGGCCCCGGCGCCAGCCGCACCAGGGTGCCGTTCGGCGCCACGATCGTCTCCGGCACCTGGCAGGCCTTTGCCAAGGCCGCATGCTCCACCATGTGGCGAACCTCGCCATGGACCGGCAAGGCGATCTTGGGACGCACCCATTGGTACACCCGCACGAGCTCGTCGCGTGCGGGATGACCGGAAACGTGGATATCGGCATCGCGGTCGGTGATGACCTCGACGCCGCGGGCCATCAGCACATTCTGCAGGCGTCCGACGGAGCGCTCGTTGCCCGGGATGACACGCGACGAGAAGATCGCCGTGTCGCCCTCCTCCAGGACGATGTCGCGGTGCTCGTCATTGGCAATCTTGGCCATCGACGCCCGCACTTCGCCCTGGCTGCCGGTGCAGATGAACAGCACCTTGTCCTTCGGCAGATAGGCTCCGTCCTGCGGACTGACGCATTCGGGAAAATCAAGCATGTAGCCGCATTCCTGCGCCGCTTCGATCATGCGCAGCAGCGCCGGACCGGACAGAACCGGATGGCGTCCCGCCGCGACCGCCGCCAGGGCGATGCTTTCCACGCGCGCGAGGTTGGACGCAAAGCAGGTGACGGCGACGCGCCCTTTCCGTCCCTTGATCAGCTTCCTGAGATTGGTCCGCACCATCGCCTCGGAACCGGCCTCGCCCTCGACGAAGACATTGGTGCTGTCGCAGACCATCGCCAGCACGCCCTCATCGCCGATGCGCTGCAGCAACGCCTCGTCGGTCAGGTCGCCGATCAGCGGCTCGGGATCGATCTTCCAGTCGCCGGTGTGAAAGACGGTGCCGAACTTGGTCCGGATGGCCAACGCATTCGGTTCGAGGATCGAATGCGTCATGGTGATCATCTCGAGGTCGAACGGGCCGAGGCTGAACTTGCCGCCGAGCGGGATTTCCGTGATCCGGACGGCGTCGATCAACCCGGCCTGCGTGAGCTTGCGCCGCAACACCGAGGCCGCGAACGGCGTGGCGTAGACCGGGGCCTTCAGCCTTGGCCAGAGATCAGCCACCGCGCCGAGATGATCCTCGTGGGCATGCGTCAGCACGATGCCGATCAGGTCCTTGCGCCGCTCCTCGATGAAAGAGGGATCCGGCATGATGACATCGACGCCCGGCATGGTGTCGTCGCCGAAGGCGATGCCGAGATCGAGCATCAGCCATTTGCCGGCATGGCCGTAGAGATTGAGGTTCATGCCGATCTCGCCGGCGCCACCCAGTGCGAGAAACAGCAGCTCGTCGGCCGACGGAACGGTCATTTCCTGCTGCGCTTGTAGATCTCGATCAACCCGCGTGCGGTAATGTCGGGCACGGTCTGCTCGATCACCTCGATGGAGCCTTCGAACACCGGCGCCAGTCCACCCGTCGATACCACCTTCATCGGCCGGCCAAACTCCTTCTTGATACGATTCACAATGCCTTCGATCAGCCCGACATAGCCCCAGAACACGCCGGTATGCATGCAGGCGACCGTCGTCGTGCCGATCACCTGCCGGGGCTTCTCGACGACAATGCGCGGCAGCAGCGCAGTGGCATTGACCAACGCCTCGATCGACAGGTTGATACCCGGCGCGATGGCTCCCCCGCAGTAGCTGCCTTCCTCGTCGACGACGTCGAAGTTGGTTGCCGTGCCGAAATCCACGACCACGACCGGTGTGTTGGGAAACAGGATGCTGGCACCGACGCTGTTGCAAATGCGATCGGCACCGGCGCCCGCACCCTTGACCTTGATGCCAAAGACCACGCCGGGGTCCCCGAGGAACATCGCCTCGCAATTGAAGTAACGCGTGCAGAGCCGCCGCAGGTTGAAGTTCGCATTCGGCACGACCGAACCGATGATGGCGGCCGTGATGGACTTGGGATCAATGCCTTCCATAGCCATGAGCTGGAACAGCCAGACCGCATGCTCATCGGCGGTGCGCATGGCCGAGGTATGCTGGCGCCATTCACCGACGATCCGATCTCCATCGACGACGCCGAACTTGACGTTGGTATTGTTGACATTGATGGCAAGAAGCATCGCATCTTCTCCTCAAGCCGCACGGCCCAGCAATTCGCCGGACACGATTTTGCGCGGACCCGCCGGCGTCTCCAGCAACAATGCGCCTTCGCGATCCAGGCCGGCGAAGC
The DNA here is from genome assembly GCA_029946105.1 of Reyranella sp. Taxonomy (GTDB): domain Bacteria; phylum Pseudomonadota; class Alphaproteobacteria; order Reyranellales; family Reyranellaceae; genus Reyranella. Next base: position 10,523 of record JAQSDW010000225.1, read on the forward strand.
GCCCGCGGACAAGCTCCTCTCCCAGTCGGACGTCGACTTCGATGCCGAGCGGTCCTGCCCTGTCGAGCCACGCCGCTCGCACGGTCTCAAAGCCATCGCGGCGCCATTCCGCAAGACGCCGGCTCAATGCCCGAGTGAGCTGTTCCAGCGCCCCCTCCACCGAACCACCGAGTGCCGCACCGGGGTAGCGCATGTCCGCCAGCTGCGGCGCGAAGCGCACATTGATACCGATGCCCGCGACGACATGTTCGACGATACCGCCTTGGCCGATCGAGCTTTCGAGCAGGATGCCCGCGATCTTGCCGCCATCGACCATGACGTCGTTCGGCCATTTCACCCTCACGTCGCGTCCGGCCGGGACGACATCGGCGACCGCGAGGGCCGCGACGAAGCCGAGTTCGGTGGCGCGCGGCGGAGCACAGACAGGTCGCAGGATGGTCGAGCTGTAGAGATTGCCAGCCGGCGATGCCCAGTGCCGGCCACGGCGGCCCCGGCCGCCGGTCTGTTCACGGGCCCAGACGACAGTGCCCTCGGCGGCGCCGGCGTCGGCCAGGCGCGCCGCCTCATCATTGGTGCTGCCGACGCTGTCGAGGGCGACCAGCGTCCACCCGTCCGGCAGGACGGGCGTCGCGGTCACGGGAACAGGCCTTTCGCCGCCGCGGCCGCGATCAGGCTGAGAGGCTGCGGTGCCAGCGAGAACAGGGTCACCAGGATCGCCGACGCGAATGCCACGGTGCGGTAGACGCCGAACGGCGTACTGTCGAGCGCGTCGGTCGCCTCGTCGAAGTACATGACCTTGACGATACGCAGGTAATAGTACGACGCCACCACGGACGCGAGCACGCCCAGCACGGCAGGAATGAAGAGCTTGGCCTCGACGGCAGCGATGAAGATGTAGAGCTTGCCCCAGAAGCCCGCGAGCGGCGGAATGCCCGCCAGCGAGAACATGAACAGCAGCATCGCGAAGGCCATCATCGGCTGGCTCTTGGCCAGGCCCGCCAGATCGGCGACGCTTTCCACCATGACGCCCCGACGCTTCATCATCAGGATCGTGGCGAACACGCCCAGCGTCATGACGAGGTAGATGGCGAGGTAGAAGACGATCGACTGGATTCCCTTCTCGCTGCCGCTCGCCAGGCCCAGCAGCACGTAGCCGACATTGCCGATCGACGAGTAGGCCATCAGTCGTTTGATGTTCTGCTGGCGCAGAGCCGCGAACGCCCCCAACGCCATCGACAGCACAGCGGCCACGACAATGATCTGCTGCCACTGCGGGAACAGCGGCTTGAACGGCCCCATCAGGACGGAAACCATCAGCGAGACGGCGGCGATCTTCGGCGCCACGGCGAACAGCGCCGTCACCGGGGTTGGCGCGCCTTCGTAGACATCGGGAGTCCACATATGGAATGGAACGGCGGAAACCTTGAACGCGAGGCCCGCCACGACGAATACCAGCCCGACGACGACACCGAATTCGGCGGCCTTGCCGTCGAGCAGGGCCCGCGAGATCTGGACGAACGCCGTGCCGCCACAGAAGCCGTAGATCAGCGAGGCGCCGAACAACAGCATGCCGGAAGCGACCGACCCCAGGACGAAGTACTTAACGCCCGCCTCGGTCGAGCGCAGGCTGTCCCGTTGAAAGGCCGCGATGACGTAGAGCGCCAGGGACTGGAGCTCGAGGCCGACATAAAGGGACATGAGGTCGTTGGCCGATATCATCAACATCATGCCCAGTGTCGCGAGCGCGACCAGAACCGGGTATTCGAAACGCCATGCCTTGGCCTGCTCGAAATAGGCTCGCGACATTAGAACCGCGATCGAGGCGCCGATCAGCACCAGGGCTTTCATCGTGGCCGTCAGCCGGTCGACGATGAAAAGCGAGGCGAAAGCCGTTCCCTCGCGGTAAGGCGCGAACAGCAGCACCGCCGTCACCAGCAGTACGACCGAGGTCGCCACCGAAACGAACGGAGTGGCCACCTCGCCACGAACGACGCCGTAGATCAGCAGCAGCATTGCCGAAGCTGCCAGAAAGAGTTCCGGCCGTGCCAGCGTCCAGGATTCGAGACCGACAACCATGTTCATCACTCCCGGCCGCTCACGGCACCAACGCCGCGGTGCGGGCGAGCTTCAGGGCGGCCTGATAGTCGCCAATCAACTTGTCGACGGCGGGTGCCATCGGATCGAGGAAGGAGCTGGGATAGATGCCCATCCACAAGGTGATCAGCACCAGCGGCAGGAACACGGCAATCTCGCGCCGGTTCATGTCGAGGATACCCTTCAGCGAATCCTTGGTGAGCTCGCCGAAGACGATCTTGCGGTAGAGCCAGAGCGCGTAGGCAGCTCCCAGAATGATACCCGTGGTCGCCAGGAACGCCACCCAGGTGTTGGCCTTGAACGTTCCGACCAGGACCAGGAATTCACCGACGAAGCCCGACAAGCCCGGCAGCCCGACGCTTGCCAGGGTGAAGAACATGAAGGTGAAGGCATAGCGCGGCATCCGGTGGACGAGGCCGCCGTAGGCCGCTATCTCGCGGGTATGCATGCGATCGTAGACGACGCCGACGCAGAGGAAGAGCGCGGCCGAGACGATACCGTGGCTCAGCATCTGGAAGATCGAGCCCTGGACGCTCTGCATGTTCATGATGAAGGCGCCGATCGTGACGAACCCCATGTGGGCGACCGACGAGTAGGCGATCAGCTTCTTCATGTCCTCCTGCACCAGCGCCACCAGCGAGGTGTAGATGACGGCAACGATGCTGAGGCCAAAAACCAGAGGTGCGAAATACTGCGACGCCTCGGGCAGGAGAGGAATCGAGAACCTGAGGAAGCCGTATCCACCCATCTTCAGCAACACGCCGGCCAGGATCACCGATCCGGCGGTCGGCGCTTCGACGTGGGCATCGGGCAACCAGGTATGGACGGGCCACATCGGCACCTTGACCGCGAAGGACGCGAAGAAGGCGAGCCACAGCCAGCACTGCCAGGTGAACGGCAGCTCGAGCTTCTCCATGGCCGTCGGCAGATCGGTCGTGCCGACCTGCCAGTAGATGGCGATGATCGCCAGCAGCATCAGCACCGAGCCCAGCAGCGTGTAGAGGAAGAACTTGAAGGCCGCGTAGACCCGCCGCTTGCCGCCCCAGACACCGATGATCAGGAACATCGGGATCAGGACGCCTTCGAAGAAGACATAGAACAGCGCCAGATCGAGGGCGCAGAACATGCCGACCATGAAGGTCTCGAGGACCAGGAACGCGATCATGTATTCCTTGACGCGGACCTGAACCGACTCCCAGCTCGCCAAGATGCAGATCGGTGTCAGCAGCGTCGACAGCAACACGAAAAACAACGATATGCCGTCGATGCCCACGTGATAGCCGATCGAGAGCGCGGGCACCCAGTCGAGCTTTTCTTCGAACTGAAAGCTGGCCTTGGTGGGATCGAAGCGCACCCACAGCACGAGCGAGACCAGGAAGGTCGCAAGCGACGTCAGCAACGCGGCGCTGCGGCAGTTGCGGTCCACCGCTTCCTTCGGGCCATTGACGACCAGGCAGAACAGCGCCCCCACCAGGGGCAGGAAGGTGACCAGGGAAAGGATCGGCCAGCTCGACATCGGGCCTTACCTCGCCGACAGCATGAAGTAAGTGACGAGGCCTGCCACGCCGACCAGCATCACGAAAGCATAGTGGTAAAGATAACCGCTCTGGAAGCGGCTGAGCACGCCCGCCATGTCCTGCGCGCGCGCGGCGATGTTGTCGGGCCCGAGGCCATCGATTACTGCCCCGTCGCCCTTCTTCCAGAGCACGCGGCCGATGGCCAGCGCCGGCTTGACGAAGACCGCGTCGTAGATCTCGTCGAAGTACCACTTGTTGAAGAACAGGGCGTGCAGGCCGGGGAAAGCCTTGACCGTCCGAGCCGGCATGTCTGTCCTGACGATGTAGTAGTAATAGCTCAAAAGGATGCCGGAGACGGCGAAGACCAGTGGGATGATCTTCACCCAGAGCGGCACTGCGTGCGCGTGATGGAGAACCTCGCCGGTCGACCGAATGGCAATCGACTGCCCCCAGAATTCCTTCCAGTCGTGGCCGACGAACCAGTCGTAGGCTACCAGGCCCGACAATGCGGCGCCGATGCCCAGGACGTAGAGCGGGATCAGCATGACGGCGGGCGATTCATGGGCATGGTCCCAGGTGTGATGATCGCCGCGGTACTTGCCGTAGAAGGTCATGAACATCAGGCGGGTCGAATAAAAGGCCGTCATGAAGGCCGCGATGACGCCCAGCCAGAAGGCGATCGTGCCGACTGTCGTGTGAACGCCGAAGGCCGACTCGAGCATGATGTCCTTGGAATAGAAGCCCGCGAATCCCAGGCCGTTGCCCAGGATGAAGGGCACGCCGATACCCGATAGTGCCAACGTACCGATCCACATCAGGATAAACGTTTGCGGCGCCTTCTCGCGCACGCCACCCATCTTTCGCATGTCCTGCTCGTGATGCAGGCACGTGATCACCGAGCCTGAGCCCAGGAACAGCAGCGCCTTGAAGAAGGCATGGGTCATGAGATGGAACATCGCCGCCGAGTAGGCGCCGACACCACAGGCGAAGAACATGTAGCCGAGCTGGCTGCAGGTCGAATAGGCAACGACACGCTTGATGTCGAACTGGGTGAGGCCGACGGTCGCCGCGAAGAAGGCCGTCGCCGCGCCGATGAGAGCGACCACCTGGAGCGCCATCGGCGCCAGCTCGAACAGGGGCGAGAGCCGGCAGACCATGAATACGCCCGCCGTCACCATGGTCGCGGCATGGATCAGGGCGGAAACCGGGGTCGGGCCTTCCATGGCGTCCGGCAGCCAGGTGTGCAGGCCGATCTGCGCTGACTTGCCCATGGCGCCGACGAACAGCAGAAGACACGCCGTCTCCAGCGCCGGCAGGTTCATGCCGAGGAACTGGATACGCATTTGGGCCATTTCCGGCCCCTTGGCGAAGATGTCGGCGAAGCCCACGGAACCGCTCAGCATCCAGATGGCGAAGATCCCGAGGGCGAAGCCGAAGTCGCCGATGCGATTGACGATGAAAGCCTTCATGGCCGCCGCATTGGCCGACGGCTTGTCGTACCAGAAGCCGATCAGCAAATAGGAGGCGAGGCCCACGCCCTCCCAGCCGAAGAAGAGCTGAACCAGGTTGTCGGACGTCACCAGCATCAGCATGAAGAAGGTGAACAGGCTGAGGTAGGCCATGAAGCGCGCGATACTGGTGTCCTCGGCCATGTAGCCGACCGAATAGACGTGGACCATGGACGACACGCCAGTGACTACGATCAGCATCACCGCCGTCAGCGTGTCGACGCGCAGCGCCCAGTCGACGTCGAACGTTCCCGATCCGATCCAGGTGAAGAGCTTGACCACGATCAGCTTGCCGCTCTCCGGCCCGAAGCCGATACGGATGAACACGAAGACCGACAGTGCCGCGGCGATCAGCAGCGCCGCGCACGTCACGATCTGGGCCGGGCGGTCGCCGATCACTCGACAGAACAGGCCGGCGATGGCCGCGGCGAGCAGCGGCAGGAGGACGATGAGCTTGACGGCAAGGTCCATGGTCGTGCGCGCCCCTAGCCCTTCATCGCGTTGATGTCTTCGACCTCGATGGTGCCGCGATTGCGGAAGTACACCACGAGGATGGCAAGCCCGATGGCCGCCTCGGCGGCTGCCACGGTCAGCACCAGCATGGCAAAGACCTGGCCGACGACATTGCCCTGGAAGACCGAGAACGCCACGAGATTGATGTTCACCGCCAGCAGCATCAGCTCGACACACATCAGGATGACGATGACGTTCTTGCGGTTGAGGAAGATGCCCAGGATCCCCAGGGTGAACAGCACCGAGGCGACCGTGAGATAGTGCGCGAGACCGATGGTCATCACACTCCTCCCCGCGTCGGCACCTTGACCACGGTCATGGTCTGCTCCTTGGTACGGTTGATCTGGTCGCCGACCTTCTGGCGACGGACACCCGGGCGGGTACGCAGCGTCAGCACGATGGCGCCGATCATGGCCACCAGCAGCACGACACCAGCGACCTGGAACAGGTAAAAATACTGAGTGTAGAGCACCCGACCGATGGCGCGGGTGTTATCGGTCGCCAGCACCTGAGCGCCCTGGGTATTGAGCCCCGAAATCGTCGTCGAGCCGGCGCCGACGATGCCCAGCCCCAGCAGCATCTCGGCGAACAGGACGGCACCGATCAGCGCGCCGACGGGAAAGTATTTAAGAAAGCCTTCGCGCAGTTCGGTCAGGTTGATGTCGAGCATCATCACGACGAACAGGAACAGCACCGCCACGGCGCCGACATAGACGATGACCAGGATCATCGCGATGAATTCGGCGCCGATCAGCACGAACAGCGCCGCGGCATTGAAGAAAGCGAGGATCAGGAACAACACCGAGTAGACCGGGTTGCGCGAGACCACGACCATCGCGCCCGCCGCGACGGTAATCGCGGCGAAGACGTAGAAGGCCAGAGCCTGAAGCAGCATGTTCTCCCCTCCCCACGCCTGGCTCAGCGATACGCGGCGTCGGCGTGGAGGTTGGCCGCGATCAGGCTCTCCCAGCGGTCGCCGTTCGCGAGCAGCTTATCCTTGTTGTACATCAGCTCCTCGCGGGTCTCCGTCGAGAATTCGAAATTCGGACCTTCGACGATGGCATCGACCGGGCAGGCTTCCTGGCAGAAGCCACAGTAGATGCACTTCGTCATGTCGATGTCGTAGCGCGTGGTACGCCGACTGCCGTCGTCGCGCGGCTCGGCTTCGATGGTGATCGCCTGGGCCGGACAAATCGCCTCGCAGAGCTTGCACGCGATGCAGCGTTCCTCGCCGTTGGGATAGCGACGCAGCGCATGCTCGCCGCGAAAACGCGGGCTGAGCGGTCCCTTCTCGTGGGGATAGTTCACCGTCACCTTTGGCTTGAACATGTACTTGAGCGTGAGCGCAAAGCCCGAGACCAGCTCGGTCAACAGGAAGGCGCGCGCGGTGCGGTCGAGAGAGGCCATTGTGCGATCTCCCTAGTGCTTCGGAACCCAGCCGCCGAACTGAAGCACGGCGGCGGTGAGGACGACCCAGCCGAGCGAGACGGGCAGGAACACCTTCCAGCCCAGCCGCATCAACTGATCATAGCGGTAGCGGGGCAGCGTGCCCTTGGTCCAGCTGAAGACGAACAGCAGGAACGCGATCTTGAGCGCGAACCAGACAACGCCGGGCACGTAGGTGAAGGGCGCATGCGGGATCGGCGACATCCAGCCGCCCAGGAACAGCACGGCGCCCAGCGCCGAGAGCAGGATCATGTTGGCGTATTCGCCGAGGAAGAACAGGCCAAAAGTCATTGCCGAGTATTCGGTGTGGAAGCCTGCGACGAGTTCGGCTTCGGACATCGGTAGATCGAAGGGCGTGCGATTGGTTTCCGCCAGGGCCGACACGAAGAAGATCACGAACATGGGCAGCAGCGGCAGGAAGTACCAGTGCCAGAACCACCCCGATTGGGCGACCACCACGTCGGACAGGTTGAGCGAGCCCACGCAAAGCAAGACCGTGATCAGCACGAAGCCGATCGAAACCTCGTAGGACACCATCTGTGCCGCCGAGCGCAGCGCGCCGAGAAAGGCGTATTTCGAGTTCGATGCCCAGCCGGCAATGATGATGCCATAGACACCGAGCGAGGAGATAGCGAAGAGGTAAAGGATTCCGACGTTGATGTCGGCGATGACCCAGCCGTTGTCGAAAGGCACCACCGCCCAGGCGACCAGCGCCGTCATGAAGGTGATCATCGGCGCGATGATGAACAGCACACCGTTGGCGCTCGAAGGGATGATGGTCTCCTTCAACACCAGCTTCAGGCCGTCGGCGAAGGGCTGCAGCAATCCGAAAGGACCGACCACGTTGGGGCCCCGGCGCAACTGGATCGAGGCCCAGACCTTGCGGTCGACGTAGGTCATGTAGGCCACGGACACCAGTAGCGGCACCGTGACGGCGAGGCACTGGGCCAACATGACGATGGCCTGGCCCAGCCAATTGGTCGTGAAGAACTGGATCAGATCGGCGCTCATGCCCTACTCCGCTGCCATGAGTTGGGCGCGCGAGGCCATGCACTCGGCCATCGTCTTCGACGCCCGGCTGATCGGGCAAGTCATGTAGAAGTTGGCGATCGGCGACACGAACGGTGCGTCGGATACAGTCCCGGCCTTGCCGAACATTCCCCACGAACCCGCCGCCTGCTGATCGATCGCCGCGAAATTCCTGTTCACGGTGACGAGCCGGGCGCGAACCTCATTGAGCGAGTCATAGGGCAAGGTCTTACCCAGTCGCTCTGACAGCGCCCGCAGGACCGCCCAGTCCTCTCGAGCGTCGCCCGGCGGGTAGGCCGCGCGCTGACCAAGTTGTACCCGACCCTCGGTATTGACGTAAGTGCCGGGCTTTTCGGTGTAGGCGGCCCCCGGAAGGATGACGTCGGCGCGGTGAGCGCCTGCATCGCCGTGGTGGCCCTGATAGATTACGAAGGCCTTGCCGAGCCGCTTGGTGTCGATCTCGTCGGCTGCCAGGAGATAGACCACCTCGATTTCGCGCTTCTCGCAGCCGGCGAGAATGCCGGCGACATCGCGGCCGCCTTCGGCTGGAACAAGACCAAGGTCCAGACCGCCGACGCGTGCGGCCGTCGTATGCAGGATGGCGAAGCCGCTCCAGTCAGCCCGGACCGCATCCAACTTTTCGGCCAGGTCGCGCGCCAGTGCCAGGACAGCCGCGCCGTCTTCGCGGGCGAGCGCGCCCATGCCGATGATGATCAGCGGATGCTTGGCAGCCTTCAATTTCTCGAAAAAACCGAGCTTGCCGTCGACCAGGTCGCGCAGCGTGGCCGGGCCGGCTCCGAGGCGCTCGACGGGGTAGGTAAAATCGACCGCGGGGCCAACGCTGGCCATGGCGCAGTGCCCTGCCAGATAGCGCTTGCGCAGCCGCGCGTTCAGCACCGGGGATTCCCAACGCGGGTTGGTCCCGATCAGCAAGACCGCATCCGCGGAATCGATGCCGCGCACGCCCGGATTGAAGATGTAGCTGCCCCGCGGCCCGCCATCGAGCTTGGCGCCGTCCTGGCGACAATCGATGTTGGGCGAGCCGAGCGCCGTCATCAGATCCTTGAGCGCTACCATGGCTTCGGCATCGCACTGGTCGCCGGAGATCGCGGCTATCTTGGCACCATCGAGCCCCTTGAGCTTGGCCTCGATCGCGCCGAAAGCCTGGTCCCAGGTCGCCTCGACCAGCTTGCCCGCGCGCCGCACGTAGGGCCGGTCAAGGCGCTGATGCCGGAGGCCGTCGAGCGCGTGGCGCGTCTTGTCGGAAATCCACTCCTCGTTCACGTCGTCGTTCAGGCGCGGCAGAACGCGCATCACCTGCGCGCCGCGCGTGTCGACGCGGATGTTGGCGCCAAGTCCGTCCATCACATCGATCGACTCGGTCTTGCTGAGTTCCCATGACCGCGCCTCGAAGGCGTAGGGCTTGGATGTCAGCGCGCCCACGGGGCAGAGATCGACCAAGTTGCCCGAGAGTTCGGTACTGAGCGCGTGCTCGACATAGGTCGTGACTTCCATGCTCTCGCCGCGGCCTGTCGCGCCCAGTTCCTCGACGCCAGCCACTTCGGTCGCAAAACGGATGCAGCGTGTGCAGTGGATGCACCGGTTCATCGACGTCTTGACCAGCGGGCCCAGTTCCTTGTCGGGCACGGCGCGCTTGTTCTCGTGGTAGCGACTGCGGTCGAAACCGTAGGCCATCGCCTGGTCCTGCAGATCGCACTCGCCGCCCTGGTCGCAGATCGGGCAGTCGAGCGGATGATTGATCAGCAGGAACTCCATCACGCCGTTGCGTGCCTTCTGCACCATCGGTGTGTTGGTGTGGATCACCATGTTTTCCATGACCGGCATGGCACACGAGGCGATCGGCTTGGGCGCCTTTTCCTGCTCGACCAAGCACATGCGGCAATTGCCGGCGATCGACAGGCGCTCGTGATAGCAGAAGCGCGGAATCTCGACACCCGCCAGCTCGCAGGCCTGCAGGACGGTGATGCCGGCCGGCACCTCGATCTCGACACCGTCGATCTTCATCTTGGGCATTGCTGTTCTCCGCCCCTACTCGGCCGCCAGCTTTTCGGTGCGCGCGCGGATGCGGCGCTCCATCTCAGGTCGGAAATGCCGGATCAGGCCCTGGATCGGCCAGGCCGCCGCATCGCCCAGGGCACAGATCGTGTGGCCTTCGACCTGCTTGGTGACTTCCTCCAGCGCGTCGATCTCCTCGAGGCGCGCGTTGCCCGTCACCATGCGTTCCATCACGCGCCACATCCAGCCGGTGCCTTCACGGCACGGCGTGCACTGGCCGCAGCTTTCATGCTTGTAGAAGTAGCTGAGCCGCGCGATCGCCTTCACGACGTCCGTCGACTTGTCCATGACGATGACCGCCGCGGTGCCGAGGCCCGACCGCTGGTCGCGCAGCGAGTCGAAATCCATCAGGACTGTGTCGCAGATCGACTTGGGCAGCAGCGGCACCGAGGCGCCGCCGGGGATCACCGCCAGCAGGTTGTCCCAGCCGCCGCGGACGCCACCCGCGTGACGATCGATCAGCTCGCGCAGCGGGATGCCCATTTCCTCTTCGACATTGCAGGGCTTGTTCACATGGCCCGAGATGCAAAAGAGCTTGGTCCCGGTATTGTTGGGCCGGCCTATGCCTGCGAACCACGCCGCTCCACGACGGAGGATGGTGGGTGCCACGGCAATCGACTCGACGTTGTTCACCGTCGACGGGCAGCCGTAGAGGCCTGATCCGGCCGGAAACGGCGGCTTCAGGCGCGGCATGCCCTTCTTTCCTTCGAGGCTCTCCAACAGCGCGGTTTCCTCACCGCAAATGTAGGCGCCGGCGCCACGATGGACGTAGAGATCGAAATCCCAACCCGAACCACAGGCATTCTTGCCGAGCAAGCCTGCTTCGTAGGCTTCGCGGATCGCGACGATGAGGTTCTGCGCCTCGTTGTAGAACTCGCCGCGGACGTAGATGTAGCCAGCGTTGGCACGCATGGCGAAGCCCGCCACCAGGCAGCCTTCAATGAAGAGGTGCGGGTCGTGCCGCAGGATGTCGCGATCCTTGCAGGTGCCGGGCTCGGATTCGTCGGCATTCACGATCAGGTAATGCGGACGGTCCTTCACTTCCTTGGGCATGAACGACCACTTTAAGCCGGTCGGGAAGCCGGCGCCGCCGCGGCCGCGCAGGCCGGACTTCTTCATCTCGTCGATGATGCCGTCGTGGCCCTTGTCGAGGATGGCCTTGGTGTTGTCCCAGGCGCCGCGCGCGCGCGCGCCGGCCAGGTGCCAGTCGTGGGCACCGTAGAGATTGGTGAAGATTCGGTCCTTGTCGCCGAGCATCGTCCTACTCGCTCCTCAGCGTCGTGGCGCCGCCGATCGGTGCCGACGTCTGTCGGTCGACCTGCGGGCCCGGTTTCGGCGTTTCGCCGCGCCGGAACGCGTCCAGCACCTTGGCCATCGAGGTTTCGTCGAGATCCTCATAGAAGTCGTCATTGATCTGGACGACCGGCGCATTCACGCAGCCGCCGAGGCACTCGACTTCCTGAACGCTGAAGGTTTCACCATCGGCCGCATGCTGGCAGGCCTTCATGACCGCCTCTGAGCCGCGCAGCCAGCACGGCGTCGTGGTGCAGACCTGCAACAGGTATTTCCCGCGCGGCTTGAGCTGGAACATCGTGTAGAAAGTGGCGATCTCGTAAACCCGGATCGGCGCCATATCGAGCAGCTTTGCGACCTCGTCCATCGCCACCCGCGGCAACCAACCCTGCTGGCGTTGCGCGAGGTCGAGCACGGCGATCACGGCACTGGCCTGGCGACCCGCGGGATAGTGCGACATCAATTCCCGGACCTTGGCCAGGTTCTCCGGCGTGAAGACGAACTGGCCGACGTGCGGCACGTCCTTGGGATCGGCGGTGATCATCGCCATCTCATCGTCTCCTAGCGGTCGATCTCGCCGAACACGATGTCTAGCGAGCCGATGTTCGCCGACATGTCGGCGAGCTGGTGGCCCTTCGTCATCATCTCGAGCGCCTGCAAATGCGGAAACCCCGGCGCGCGGATTTTGCAGCGATAGGGCTTGTTGGTGCCGTCGGACACCAGGTAGACGCCGAACTCGCCCTTCGGCGCCTCGACCGCCGTGTAGGTCTCGCCGGCCGGCACCTTGTAGCCTTCGGTGTAGAGCTTGAAGTGATGAATCAGGGCTTCCATCGAGCCCTTCATTTCACCACGACGCGGCGGCGACAGCTTGCGGTCATCGACCCTGACCGGTCCGCCCACCTTGCGCAGCGCCACGATGCACTGCTCCATGATGCGCACGCTCTGATACATCTCTTCGATGCGCACGAGGTAGCGTGCAAAGCAGTCGCCGGTCTTACCGAGGGGAATGTCGAAATCCATCCGGTCGTAGACGTCATAGGGCTGCGACTTGCGCAGATCCCAGGGAATGCCCGAGGCGCGGATCAATGGCCCGGAGAAGCCCCAGTCGAGCGCCTGCTCGGCCGACACGATACCGATGTCGACGGTGCGCTGGCGGAAGATGCGATTGTCGTTCAGCAGCTTCTCGATGTCCTTGAGGAACGGGATGAACTGCCTGATCCAGCCGTCCATCGAATCGAGCATGCCGTCGGGCAGGTCCTGGTGAACGCCGCCGGGCCGGAAGTAGGCCGCGTGCATGCGTGAACCACTCACCTGCTCGTAATATTCCATCAGCAGCTCACGCTGCTCAAAGCCCCACAGCGGAGGCGTCAGCGCTCCCGTGTCCATGGCGAATGTCGTGACGTTCAGCAGATGGTTCAGGATGCGGGTGATCTCGGAGAACAACACGCGAATATACTGGCCGCGCTCCGGCGCGGTGATGCCGAGCAGCTTCTCCACGCCCAGCGCGAAGGCGTGCTCCTGGCACATCGGTGAAACGTAATCGAGGCGATCGAAGTACGGCACCGCCTGCAGGTAGCTCTTGTACTCGATCAGCTTCTCGGTGCCGCGATGCAGCAGTCCAATATGCGGATCGCAGCGCTCCACGATCTCGCCGTCCATCTCGACGACCAGACGCAGCACGCCGTGAGCCGCAGGGTGCTGCGGCCCGAAATTCATCGTCAGGGTCTTGATCTCGACGTCGGACATGTCAGTTCGCCCCGGTCTTTGCCGGCGCCGGCGGCGAAGCCTTCTCGTCACCCGGCAGGACACGCTCGATGCCGCCTTCCCACGGGCTGAGGAAGTCGAAGCGGCGGAATTCCTGCGCGAGCTTCACCGGCTCGTAGACCACGCGCTTCTGAATATCGTCCCAGCGCAGCTCGACGAAGCCGGTGAGCGGGAAATCCTTACGCAAGGGATGCCCCTCGAAACCATAGTCGGTGAGGATGCGCCGCAGATCTGGGTGGTCCGAAAACCACACGCCGTAGAGATCATAGGTCTCGCGTTCGAACCACCCGGCGGCGCTGTACACCGGCGCGGCCGACGGCACGGGCGTCGCTTCGTCGGTTGCGACCTTGATGCGGATCCGCAGGTTGTTCTTGAGGCTGAGCAGATTGTAGACGACGTCGAAGCGCTTCTCGCGCTCCGGCCAATCGACGCCACAGATGTCGATCAGCTGCTTGAACAGGCATTTCGGGTCGTCACGCAGGAACGTGAGCAAACCGAGCAGCCTGTCCGGAGGACATTCCAGCATCAGTTCGCCAAGGCGGACATCGCAGCCCGTCACCGCGCCTGCGGTCGCGTGGACGATATGGTCGCCGAGTTCCTTCAGCGGTTCGTCCATCAACGCACCAGCGTTCCGGTGCGGCGGATCTTCTTCTGGAGTTGCAGGATGCCGTACAGCAGGGCCTCGGCAGTCGGCGGGCAACCGGGGACGTAGACGTCGACCGGAACGATGCGATCACAACCGCGCACGACCGAATAGCTGTAGTGATAATAGCCGCCACCGTTGGCACAGGAGCCCATCGAGATCACGTAGCGCGGTTCGGCCATCTGGTCGTAGACCTTGCGCAGTGCAGGAGCCATCTTGTTGGTGAGCGTGCCGGCCACGATCATCACGTCGGCTGCGCGCGGACTCGGCATCGGTGCGAAACCAAAACGGTCGAGGTCGTAGCGGCTCATCCAGCAGTGGATCATCTCGACGCCGCAGCAGGCGAGGCCGAACGTCAGTCCCCACATCGATCCCGTACGGGCCCAGGTGATGAGCTTGTCGAGCTGCGCAACGACGAAGCCCTTGTCGGCCAGTTCGTCGTTCAGTGCCCGCGACAGCGCCGCCTCGGCGGCAGTGCCCGGCTTGGGCGAAGTGACTACTCCCATTCCAGGGCTCCCTTGCGCCACTCGTAGATGAACCCGATCGTGAGCACGCCCAGGAACAACATCATCGACCAGAAGCCGAACAGGCCGATGTCGCCCAGCGTCGCCGCCCATGGAAAGAGGAAGGCCACTTCGAGATCGAAAATGATGAACAGAATGGCGACTAGATAGAAACGCACGTCAAACTTGCCGCGTGCATCATCGAAGGGCGCAAAGCCGCACTCGAACGGCGAATTCTTCTCGGAATTGGGGTTCTGACGAGCGATCAGATACGACCCGCCGAGCATTGCGCAGACCAAGCCGAAAGCGAGGCCGAGGAAGATCAGGATCGGAAGGTATTCCCTAAGAAGATCTTCCATCGCCACCCCTTCGCCCTGCCTTGGGCCGCCAGTTGTGGGGCTGGCGCGAGCGACGGGACTCGAACCCGCGACCTCCGGCGTGACAGGCCGGCATTCTAACCAACTGAACTACGCCCGCATTAGCCCCAAACGGCGCGCGGAGAGATAAAGGAGCCCCTATGGGGTGTCAAGCATACCGCAGTCGCGAAGGCGTGCGTAAGTGCCCGATATCTCAATACTTTCCTCGCGCTGGCGGACGCTCCGCGAAATGATGGTGGGCGATGACGGGATCGAACCGCCGACCTGTCCCGTGTAAAGGGAATGCTCTACCGCTGAGCTAATCGCCCCGGCGCGCGTGGTAGCACAGCAGCGACCGAAACGCGCTAGTTGATCGCGTCCTTGAGGGCCTTGCTCGCCTTGAAGCGTGGCACGTTCGCCGCCGGAATCTTGATCTTCTCGCCCGTCTGGGGATTGCGCCCCTCGCCTGCCTTGCGCCTGGAAACCTGGAAGGTGCCGAAGCCGACCAGCAAGACCTTTTCTTTCTTCTTCAAGGACTTGGTGACGACGGTCAAAATAGCATCGACGGCATTTGCCGCGTCCGTCTTGGACAGATTGGTCGAAGCGGCGACGGCGGCGATCAGATCGTGCTTGTTCACGGGCGAGCCCCTGCATGGTCCAGCAGCCTCAAGTGTAAGGGCCGCCTGAAAACGACGTCAACGTCCAATACCATATTTTGTGGGGCGACCAGTCACAAGGCGCATAAGTTGCGCCCAAAAACAGCGAAGCCCCGGACTGGCCGGGGCTTCGCGTCGTTTCGTAGAGCCCGCTCAGTGTGCCCGGATGGCCTCAGGGCCCTCCGCCGGCTTGGCGGCAACGGCCTCGAGATCGTTCGGCCATTCGATGGCGACCAGTGGTTTGACCAGTGCCTTGGCAAGAACCTCGTCGACGGTTGAAACCGGGACGATCTCCAACCCCTTTTTCACGTTGTCGGGGATCTCCGGCAGATCGCGCTCGTTCTCCTTGGGAATGAGCACGGTCTTGAGACCGCCGCGCAATGCCGCCAGCAGCTTCTCCTTGAGGCCGCCGATCGGCAACACCCGTCCGCGCAGGCTGATCTCGCCCGTCATCGCCACGTCCTTGCGGACAGCCACGCCGGTGAGGGCCGAGACGATCGACGTGATCATGCCGACACCTGCCGAGGGACCATCCTTGGGAGTGGCGCCTTCCGGCACGTGCACGTGGATGTCGCGCTTCTCGAAGATGTTGTGCTTGATGCCGAACGCCGCCGCGCGCGAGCGGACATAGGCGTTGGCTGCCTGTACCGACTCCTGCATAACATCGCCCAGCTTGCCGGTGACGGTCACGCGACCGCGTCCCGGTACCAGCACAGCTTCGATCTGCAGCAATTCGCCACCGACTTCGGTCCACGCCAGGCCCGTGGTGATGCCGACCAGGTCCTCGAGCTCGGCCTCGCCGTAGCGGAACCGCCGCACGCCGGCGTACTTGTCGAGGTTCTTGCGCCCGATCTTGACCTTGGTCGCCCCCTTCATGAGGATTTCCTTGGTCGACTTGCGGGCAAGGTTGGCGATCTCGCGCTCGAGATTGCGAACGCCGGCCTCACGCGTGTAGTAGCGCACGAGATCGCGCACCGCGTCGTCGTGGATCTCGAGTTCGCCCGGCCGCAGGCCGTTGGCCTCGACCTGCTTCAAGATCAGGTGCTTGCGGGCAATCGCGACCTTCTCATCTTCAGTGTAGCCGGCCAGGCGAATGATCTCCATGCGATCCATCAGCGGCTGGGCCATGCGCAGCGAGTTCGCCGTGGTGATGAACATCACGTTCGACAGGTCGTAGTCGACCTCGAGATAGTGGTCGTTGAACGAGCTGTTCTGTTCCGGATCGAGAACCTCGAGCAGCGCCGACGACGGGTCGCCGCGGAAATCCGCGCCCAGCTTGTCGATCTCGTCGAGCAGGAAGAGCGGGTTGGACGACTTCGCCTTCTTCATGCTCTGGATGACCTTGCCCGGCAGCGAACCGATGTAGGTCCGACGATGGCCGCGGATCTCGGCCTCGTCCCGCACGCCGCCCAGCGACATGCGCACGAAATTGCGTCCCGTGGCCTTGGCGATCGACTTGCCGAGCGAAGTCTTGCCGACGCCCGGTGGGCCGACGAGGCAGAGGATCGGACCCTTCATCTTGTCGACCCGCTGCTGGACCGCGAGATACTCGAGGATGCGCTCCTTGACCTTCTCGAGGCCATGATGGTCGGCGTTGAGAATCTCCTCGGCGTACTTCAGATCCTTGATGATCTTGGTCGGCTTGCGCCACGGGATCGACAGCAGCCAGTCGAGGTAGTTGCGCACCACCGTCGCCTCGGCCGACATCGGGCTCATGGTCCGGAGCTTCTTTAGCTCGGCATTGGCCTTCTCGCGTGCTTCCTTGGACAGGCGCGTCTTGCGGATGCGCTTCTCCAGCTCGGAGACCTCGTCGCGACCGTCCTCGGTCTCGCCAAGCTCCTTCTGAATCGCCTTCATCTGCTCGTTGAGATAGTACTCGCGCTGCGTCTTCTCCATCTGGCGCTTCACGCGATTGCGGATCTTCTTCTCGACCTGCAGGACGCCGATCTCGCCTTCCATCAGGCCGAGGATGCGCTCCAGCCGCTTGGAGACCGAATCGAGTTCCAGCAGCTGCTGCTTCTCGGCAACCTTGAGGGCGAGATGAGCCGAGATCGTGTCGGCGAGCTTGGCCGGCTCCTCGATCTTGTTGATCGAGACGACGACTTCCGGCGGCACCTTCTTGTTCAGCTTCACGTAGTTCTCGAATTCCGAGACCACGGTACGCGCCGCTGCTTGAAGCTCGGCCGACTCGGTGGCCGCCTCTTCCATCTCCACTGCGCGCGCCTCGAAGAAGTCGGTGCGATCCGTATAGCCGGTGACCCGCACGCGCCGTCCGCCCTCGACCAGCACCTTGACGGTGTCGTCGGGCAGCTTGAGGAGCTGGAGAACCGTGCCGAGCGTGCCGATGGTGTAGATGTCCTCGGGGCCCGGATCGTCCTGGCTGGCATTCTTCTGGGCGATCAAAAGGATCTGCTTGTCGTCCTTCATCACCTCTTCGAGCGCCTTGACGCTCTTCTCGCGGCCGACGAAGAGCGGAACGATCATGCCGGGAAACACGACAATGTCGCGCAACGGCAGGACCGGGTAGACAGTTCCTTGAATGGGGGCGTTCATGATGCCTCACAACGTACGCTGTTAGAGCTACTCGCCCCTCGGCCGCGATCCCCGGAATGGGCGATCTGCGGCACAAAATGACGCGCACTCGTCAGCAAAGATTGGCTTGAACAGGGGGTTGTTCAAGCCCCGTCGAGGATCGTCGGCGACAGGCATCGCCGACGCAGCAAGACTTAGGCCGGCGCGGCAGCGATGCCCTCTTTGCGCTCACCGTGCACATAGAGCGGTTGAGCCCGCCCTTCGATTACTTCGCGGTTGATCACGACTTCCTCGACCCCGTCGAGCGACGGCAGGTCGTACATGGTGTCCAGAAGCACCGTCTCCATGATCGAGCGCAGGCCACGCGCGCCGGTCTTGCGCAGAATCGCCTTCTGCGAGACGGCGCGCAACGCATCGTCGGTGAACTTGAGCTTGACGCTCTCCATGTCGAACAGGCGCTGGTACTGCTTCAGAAGCGCGTTCTTCGGCCGGGTCAGGATTTCGATGAGGGCGGTCTCGTCGAGATCCTCCAAGGTGGCAACGACCGGCAGTCGCCCGACGAATTCGGGGATCAGGCCGTACTTGAGCAGATCCTCCGGCTCGAGGTCTCGCAGGATCTGGCCCGTGCGGCGATCCTCGGGGCCACGCACTTCGGCGCCGAAGCCGATCGACGTGCCCTGGCGCCGCATCGAGATGATCTTCTCGAGCCCGGAAAAGGCGCCGCCGCAGATGAACAGGATGTTCGTCGTGTCGACCTGCAGGAATTCCTGCTGGGGATGCTTGCGCCCGCCCTGGGGCGGCACGGAGGCCACGGTGCCTTCCATAATCTTGAGCAGGGCCTGTTGGACGCCCTCACCCGAAACGTCACGGGTTATCGAGGGGTTGTCCGACTTGCGGCTGATCTTGTCGACTTCGTCGATATAGACAATGCCACGCTGCGCCCGCTCGACGTTGTAGTCGGCAGCCTGCAGGAGCTTCAGGATGATGTTCTCGACGTCCTCGCCGACGTAGCCCGCTTCGGTCAGCGTCGTGGCATCGGCCATGGTGAACGGCACATCGAGCATGCGCGCCAGGGTCTGGGCGAGCAGGGTCTTGCCGCAGCCGGTCGGGCCGATCAGCATGATGTTCGACTTGGCGATTTCGACGTCGTTCGCCTTGCCGCCGTGGCTCAGCCGTTTGTAGTGATTGTGCACCGCAACCGCGAGGATGCGCTTGGCCTGGTCCTGGCCGATGACATAGTCATCGAGGATCTGGCGGATCTCCTTGGGAGAAGGAACGCCGTCCTTGGATTTTACCAAAGTCGTCTTGTTCTCTTCACGGATGATGTCCATGCAGAGTTCGACGCACTCGTCGCAGATGAACACGGTCGGCCCGGCAATGAGCTTCCGGACCTCGTGCTGGCTCTTGCCGCAGAAGCTGCAATAGAGGGTATTGCGGGAGTCGCCCCCGGATTTGGCGGCTGGCATGTTGTTAACGCACCTCCGCTTGGCGGCTCGCAGACTGCGAGCCCGCACACAAGACTATGTTAAACGCGACCCTAGGATGGCCACAACATCAAAATATGGTGTGTCGGCAGCCGAAACAGAACCAATTGGTCGCGGTCGCCCTCAGGAGGCGGCCGCCTGGATGGTCGGAGTCGGCCTCTTTTGCAGCACTTCGTCGATCAGGCCGAACTCCTTCGCTTCCTGTGGGGCGAAGAATTTATCCCGCTCCATGGCTCGCTCGATCTCCTCGATCGTACGGCCCGTATGGTCGACATACATCTGATTGAGCCGGGCCCGGGTCGACAATATCTCCTTGGCGTGGATTTCAATGTCCGTCGCCTGGCCCTGGGCGCCACCAGAAGGCTGGTGGATCATGATCCGGGCATTGGGGAGCGAATAGCGCTTGCCCTTTTGGCCGGCCATCAACAACAGCGACCCGGCCGACGCGGCTTGGCCGAACACCAGGGTCGAAATCTGCGGGCGCACGTATTGCATAGTGTCGTAAACAGCCAGCCCCGACGTCACCACCCCCCCGGGGGAGTTGATATAGAAGGAGATATCCTTGGCCGGATTCTCCGACTCGAGATAAAGCAGCTGGGCGCAGATCACGCCGGCCACATTGTCCTCGATTGGGCCGTTCAGGAAAACGATGCGTTCCTTGAGCAGCCTCGACCAGATGTCGTAGCCGCGCTCGCCGCGCGCCGATTGCTCGACGACCATCGGCACGTAGTAGTTGTTGTAGACTTCCAGCGGATCGCGGTCGCGAATCATCGCGTGGCCCCCTTTGTGACTGTCGTTCTAAAAGTGGCAGCGACGGCGGCCATCTTCAAGGCCGCCGGCTCCAGATCAAATGGGCGCCGCTTCAGTTGGCTTTTCTTCTTCGGCTTCGCGAGCCGCCTTGAGTAGTTCCTCCGGGGTAACCGACTTTTCGGAGACCTTGGCGAGCTCGAGGATGAAGTCGACCGTCTTCTCTTCGAAGATCGGCGCACGAAGCTGGTCCTTCAGTTGCGCATTCTTGCCGTAGAACTCGAGGACCTGGCGCTCCTGCCCGGGGTAACGCATGGCTTCGCGCATCACCGCCTGATTGAGTTCCTCGGGCGTGACATCGATGCTGTTGGACCGACCAACGTCGGCCAGCAACAGGCCGAGACGAACGCGGCGCTCGGCGATCTCGCGGTACTCCTTGCGCATCTTCTCTTCGTCGCCCTCGGGCGTCTGGCCGTTCTTCTTGGCTTCTTCGATGCGCTGCCAGATCGCGTTGAATTCACCTTCGACCAACCCCTCGGGCACCGGGAACTTGTGCAGGTCAGCAAGCTTGTCGAGCAAGTGCCGCTTGATCATCGAACGCGAAATCTGGCTGTAATCCTGGCCGATCCGCTCGGCCACCGCCTTGCGCATCGCCTCGAGGTTTTCGAAGTTGTTCTTCTTCGCCAGCTCGTCGTCGGCGGGCTTGTCGACGAACTCCAGGATCTCCTTGATCGTGCACTTGAAGATGGCGTCCTTGCCCGCGAGTTCGGGCGCGTTGTAGTCGGCCGGGAACGTCACCTTGACGTCGATCGTCTTACCGACTTCCGCGCCGGCGAGCTGGTCTTCGAAGCCCGGGATGAATGAACCGGAGCCGATTTCAAGCGTGTAGTCGGTGGCGGCACCGCCGGGAAACTCCGCTCCGTCGACCGAGCCCACGAAGTCGAGCTTGATCGCATCGCCCTTCTGCGCCGGGCGCGCCGGTTCGACCGGCTTCTGCTCCCGGTTCGCCTTGGCGATCCGCTCGATCGCGTCGTCGACGTCCTTGTCAGGAACACTGGCCTTCAACCGCTCGAGTTCAACACCGGAAAAATCGACTTTGCCGATTTCAGGCAAAACCTCGATCGCGACTTCAAATTCGACGTCTTTGCCCTCTTCGAGCTGTTTGAGGTCGACGCGGGGCTGCAGCGCAGGCTTCAGTCCGCGGTCCTCGATAGCCTTGGCGGTGCTCGAATTCACCGCCTGCTCCAGGGCTTCACCATACAGGGCCTGACCGTACTGCTTCTTCAGCAGGCCAACCGGCACCTTGCCCGGCCGGAAGCCCGGCAGCGTCGCCGTCTGGGCCAGCTCGGCCAGGCGCTCGTCGACTTTGGCCGACAGGTCGCCGGCGGGAACGATGATCTTGAATTGCCGCTTCAGCCCTTCGGCCGAAAGTTCCGTCACTTGCATTTTCTCTCTTCCACTTCCGTCTGGTGCGGGCGGAGGGACTTGAACCCCCACGCCTTGCGGCACGAGAACCTAAATCTCGCGTGTCTACCAATTTCACCACGCCCGCCCGACATCTGCTCGCGCCATCGGGGCGTGCCGCGAGGGCGAATCGCGGGCCTCTTAGCCCGCGCCCGGCAAGCGGTCAATTCAGCGGTCTTTTTGCCCGCCCGATTCGCCGGGACTGACAGCCGCGAGCGCGTCCGGGATTAGGCCAATCAGATCCTCGGCGATCAATCCCGGCCTCTCGAAGCGAAACGCACAATCGCCGTGGAGCCAGGCCGCCGCCGCACCGGCGGCGAGCGGCGACAGGCCCTGGGCGATGAGGCCGCCGGCAATTCCGGCAAGGACGTCGCCCGACCCCGCAGTCGCCAGCGTCGCCGGCGCGTGGACGTTGATGACGGCCCGACCATCCGGCGCGGCAACGACGGTATCCGGCCCCTTCAATAGGATGGTTGCCCCGCTCCGCCGCGCAGCCCGGCGCACCCTCTCGACCTTGCCGGGCACATCCGACAGGTCGGGAAAAAGGCGACGAAACTCACCTTCGTGCGGTGTCATCAGGACCGGGCCGCGGATCATTCCGAACAGGCTCGCCGGATTTGCGGCGAACACGGTGATCGCATCGGCGTCGAGGACCACCGCCCTGCCCGTTGCCAATGCTGCAGTCACCGCACCTCGGGTTCTTTCGAAGAGCCCGGAGCCTGGACCGACAAGGATTGCGTTCCGCCGTTCATCGGCCAGCAGATGCGCAAAGCTCGCGCCGTCTTCGATTTCGGCCACCAGGTTGCCCGGCTCGGCCGCCTGGTAGACAGCCATTGCCGAGTTCGGTGTCGCGATGGTCACCAGCCCTGCCCCGGTCCGACGTGCCGCCAGGGCCGCAAGCCTCGCCGCACCCGTGGCCAGAGCTCCACCCAGGACCGTCAGGTGCCCACGAGCGTATTTGTGGACCGCGCGATCCCAATGTCGAAAATTCTCCCGCCACAGCCCGGGCGCGTTCAGCCAGAGTTGAGGCGAAATCGTTTGCAGCACGGACGCGTCAATACCGATTTCGGCCACCTTGAGCATGCCGCAGCGTCGAAGCCCTTCGATCGAATAGTGTCCGGGCTTGGCGCGGAAGAAGGTGACGGTGCACTCGGCAATTGATGCGCGCCCCATGACCTTGCCACTGTCTCCATGCAGGCCGCTCGGCACGTCGACTGCAATCACGTGCAGGCCGTCCCTGTTCAGGCGGTCGATCAACTCGCCGGCGATACCTTCGATCGGCCGGCCAAGGCCGGCACCGAACAGGGCATCAACAACCAGCGGATGACCTTCGAGCAGGTCGAGACTCGGCACTTCTATCGGCCCTTCCCAGCCGCGCGCGGCCTTGGCGGCGTCGCCGCGGAGGGCGCCGCAGTCACCGAACAAAGCCACCCGAACCGGCCATCCGGCAGCATGGAGATGACGCGCGGTCACAAAGCCGTCGCCGCCGTTGTTGCCGGGTCCACATAGAACGACGACCGGTCGCGGCAGATGACGTTCCAGGACGACTTCCGCCACCGCCCGGCCGGCTGCCTCCATCAGATCGATCCCGGGCGTACCGCTGGCTATGGCGGCAGCGTCAGCCCTCGCCATTTCCGCGCAATTCAGAAGAGCCAGATTGTCGGAGGGCGCCAGATCCCGCGACAGCGCTCTAGTGTCCATGATGCATGAGCGATTGGGGCGGCCGACCGGAATTGAACCGGCGACATCCAGAATCACAATCTGGCGCTCTAACCAACTGAGCTACGGCCGCCATCGTGGATCGCCCCCAACGAAGCGCGCCTTCCTACGCTCCGCCGGCCGGAGCGTCAAGAATCGGCCGGCGTCGGCGGCAGAAGGCTATCGATGGCGCCGATCCAGACCGCGCGGGCCTCTTCGGACGACAGGCCGAAAAAATCACGCATGCGCGCCCAGCTCTCGAAATCGATAATGGCCTCGATCGCCAGGACGATCCGTCGACTGTCCAATTCTGATAAGATTGCGAGTTCTGCCTGGTACATCAGCTCGATCCTCTTGATCGTAGCTTCGCGAACGAAACGTATCCGCGTCCCGAGCTCCTCCGAGTCCCCCTTGTTGGCAAGGAGCGCCCGCCAGAGTGGCAGCCACTCCGTGCACGTGTGCGCACGCCGTTCAACGTGAGCCCTCAGCCGGGTCTGCCGGTCGCCATCGGCGCCGGTTATCAGCGATTGGGTGTTGCCCTGGGCCAGCGCGTGGTCGGTCGCGGCGAGCCGCAATGCATGAAGGTCGGGAAATCGCTCGAAGACTGAGCGCACCGAATAGCCGGCTCGTTCGGCCACCTGCGCGGCCGTAGGAACCTGTGGATTTTCCCTAAGCAACGCCAAGTACGCTTCGATGACCAATTGCCTGGTCCGCACACTGCGTAGTCGGCGACCGTCTGGGCGGCCGGATCCTGAGCGATCGGATCTATGTGTGGATGTAGAGGGCAATTTCCATTCAATCCAGGTCGTGCCTGCAAAACGGCAGAGATCTAAAGACTTATCCGCCAGATCATGCGCCAAGGCGCAATGATAAAGCTTACACCGTCCCTGCGCTTATTGCGAATTGCAACGATTGCAACAACGTCGATACCTCAGGGTGAGGGAGTTGGCGGAAGAATCCTGTCGATTGCCTGCACCCATGCTGCAGAAGCTTCGTCGAACGAGAGGCCAAATTGCTCGCGCATCCTCGCCCAGCTCTCGACATCCACTATGGCCTCGAGGGCGATCAGTGTTTGCCTCCGGGCCGTGTCTGGGAGTGTCGACAGCTCGGGTTCGTACATGTGCTCCATCAGGGACAGTACGCGCTCGCGCATCGTGCGGACGCGTGCCTTGAGTTCCTCCGAACCGTTCTGAAGCGAGATGAACGCGCGCCATAGCGGCAGCCAGTGTTCGGACGCACGGGCGCGGGTGTTCACATGGGACTCGATGCGCGCCGCACGGTCGCCGCCGCTATCACGCGACGCCGCCATCGCCACAACTTGGGTAATCGAATAGTCCGTCGCCGCGACCTGCAAGGCATTAATGTCCGGAAAGCGCTCGAAGACGGAGCGCACCGAGTAGCCGGCTCGCGCCGCGACTTTGGCAGCGGTCGGCAATACCGGCCATTCCTCTCTTATGAGTGCGAGATAGGCCTCGACGATCAGCTGCCTGGTCCGTTCGCTGCGCAAGCGGCGGCCATCCGGTCGAGTGCGCCTTGGTGGGAAATCTTTTGGCAAAGCTTCCTCGATCACGACTGATCCCACAGTACATTCAACAACGTCACGCTCGTGACGGCGTCGCCGGAAGCAAGCGGTCGATGGCGCGAATCCAGACCGCGCAGGCTTCCTCGAACGACAGATTGAAGAATTCGCGCAGTCGTGCCCAGCTCTCCATGTCGGTAAGCGCTTCGAGCACGATCAACAGATGCTTGCGCTCGATTTCTCCCAGCGTCGAAAGCTCTGGCCGGTACATGATTTCGAACCGGTCGATGGTTCGCTGTCGCGCGATGCGCAGGCGAAGCTTGAGTTCTTCCGACTCGTCAATCGTGTAGAGGAACACGCGCCAAAGTGCGACACCACGTTCGCAGGTTCCCGCCCTGGTCTCGACCTGTGATTTGATTCTGGTCTGCCGGTCGCCGTCGACGTGGCGAGGCGGCGCCAAGGCAGCCGCGTGCGCGAGTTGGTAGTCCACCGCCGCGACGCGCAAGGCGTTGAGATCGGCAAACCGCTCGAAAATCGAACGAACCGAGTAACCCGCTCGCTCGGCGATCTGCGCGGCTGTGGGCATCGATGGGCTCTCTCGCAACAGAGCCAGAAACGCCTCCATGATCAATTGCTTGGTCCGCTCACTGCGCAAATGGCGGCCATCGATGCGGGCGCGTTTGGCAGGTTGTTGAGAAGACACGTCAGCTTCGCCTGAGTTCATGCCGACAGCCGCGACAGCATGACCAGCCGGCTCCCGTTTGGTTTGCAGCCACACGTTGAATCTACACTCGTCATGAGAATAGTATACGCCCCTCCCGGTGCGGTTTGCAGAAAATTCGTCACCAAAGCCCTGAAAAGGGCGCTGACGGGCTCAAGGGCGGAAATGACGGCCCAATCGGTCGATCGCCTTGTCCAGGGTCTCGTCATGCTTGCAAAAGCAGAATCGGGCAAAATGCCGGGGCGCCCGCACGGGCTCGTCATAGAACGCGCTGACCGGCACCGCCGTCACGCCTGCCTCGACTGTAATATGACGGCAGAAATCGTCGTCCGTCCCATTGAAGCCGAGCGGCCTGAAGTCGGTGGTTACGAAGTAGGTACCATGCGCCGGCAAGATGGCGAAACCGATATCGGCCAAGGCGACTGCCAGGCGATCGCGCTTGCGCTGCATATCCGCGGCCAGGGTCGAAAAGTAGCTGTCGGCCAGGCGCAAGCCTGCCGCCGCGCCCCACTGCAGGTTTGGCGGGGTCGTAAAGGTCATGAACTGATGGGTCTTCGCGATCGTCTTCATGAGTTCCGGTGCGGCCGTGATGTAGCCTACCTTCCAGCCCGTCAGGCTGAAACTCTTGCCGGCCGAGCCGATGCGGACGGTACGCGCGCGCATGTCCGGCAAGGTCATGATCGACACGTGCTGCCGATCGTCGAAGATGATGTGCTCATAAACCTCGTCGCAAACGGCATAGGCGTCGTGCTTGAGACATAGGCCGGCGATGAAATCTAGTTCCCCCCGATCGAACACTTTCGAGCACGGGTTCATGGGCGTGTTGAATAGGATGAGCTTCGTGCGATCGCTGAAGGCCGCCGCCAGTTCCTCGCGCGGCAACCGCCACGTCGGCGGCTCGAGGCGCACCATCTTCGGAATGCCGCCGGCGCGGCGCACCATCGGCAGATACGAGTCGTAGAGTGGCTCGATCAACACGACCTCGTCGCCCGGTTCGATAAGGCCGAACAGACAGTCGCCCAGCGCCTCGGTGGCCCCTGACGTCACCAGCACCTCGGTCTGCCAGTCGACCTCCAGGTTCTGGAACCGCTTGGCATGATCTGCCACGGCCTGCCGCAATTCCGGGATGCCCATCATCGGCGGATATTGGTTGTGTCCGTTCAGCAGATAATCGGCAGCAGCAGCCCGGACTTCCTCCGGCCCCTTGTCGTCCGGAAAGCCCTGACCGAGATTTACCGACTGGTGCTCGCGGGCGAGAGCCGACATCACCTCGAAAACGGTGGTCCCCAGACTGGACATCAGCGCATTAGCGGATTTCATCAGACATCCTGCGGAAGAGTAATTTTTAGGCAGTATTCTGTAGTTTTATTGATCATCCAGCTTGTTCTTTGATCAATCATCATCGTTTGGGCCGTCATACCTGTGATTAAGTATGGCATGAAAAATGCTGAAAAACGTTCCATACGGGCTACCCCGACCGGTGGCACCGGTGGTCGTGTGTGGAGTGTCTCAACCAAATGAAGAAGATCGAGGCGATCATCAAGCCCTTCAAGCTCGACGAGGTGAAGGACGCCCTCAATCAGATCGGATTGAAAGGCATCACCGTTCTCGAGGCCAAGGGCTTCGGACGCCAGAAGGGCCACACCGAACTCTACCGCGGTGCAGAATACGTCGTCGACTTTCTGCCTAAGGTAAAGCTCGAACTGATCATCGAGGACGAAATGGTCGAAAAGGCCGTCGAGGCCATCCGCAGCTCGGCGCACACCGGCCGGATCGGCGACGGCAAGATTTTCGTGTCGAGCATCGACGACGCGATCCGAATTCGTACTGGCGAGCGTGGTGACGCCGCCGTATGAGAGCCAGGCCTTTTGGGGGCTGATGACCTAACCACCAGTAGAGGGACGTACGACAAATGGACGCCAAACAGGTTCTCGCGTTGATCAAGGAAAAGGACGTCAAGTTCGTCGACTTCCGCTTCACCGATCCCCGCGGCAAGTGGCAGCACACGGCCCGCATGGCCTCGGCCACCGATGAAGGTACGTTCGTCGACGGCGTGATGTTCGACGGCTCGTCGATCGCCGGCTGGAAGGCCATCAACGAGTCCGACATGATCCTGATGCCGGATCCCTCCACCGCCGTGCTCGATCCGTTCACCGCACAGACCACGCTCATCATCAGCTGCGACGTCGTCGAGCCTTCGACCGGCCAGCTCTATGGCCGCTGCCCGCGCTCGACCGCCAAGCGCGCCGAAGCCTTCATGAAGTCGTCCGGCATCGGCGACACCGCAGTTTTCGGTCCCGAACTCGAATTCTTCGTATTCGACGACGTGCGCTTCCAGGTCGAGATGCAGGGCAGCTCGTTCAGCGTCACCTCCAGTGAATCGCCGTGGAACAGCAACGCCGAGTTCGAAGGCGGCAACATGGCTCACCGGCCCGGCGTCAAGGGCGGCTACTTCCCGGTCCAGCCGGTCGACTCGCACAACGACTTGCGCGCCGAGATGATGTCGGTCTGCACCGACATGGGCATCACCATGGAGATCCATCACCACGAAGTGGCGCCGGCGCAGAACGAGCTCGGCTTCCGCTTCGACACGCTGGTGAAGACCGCCGACAACGTGCAGAAGTACAAGTACACGCTGCACAACGTCGCCCACAGCTACGGCAAGACGCTGACCTTCATGCCGAAGCCGATCTACGGCGACAACGGCTCGGGCATGCACACCCACCAGTCGATCTGGAAGGACGGCAAGCCGCTGTTCGCCGGATCGGGCTATGCCGATCTGTCGGAGACGGCGCTCTACTACATCGGCGGCATCATCAAGCACGCCAAGGCGCTGAACGCCTTCACCAACGCCAGCACCAACTCCTACAAGCGCGTGATCCCGGGCTTCGAGGCGCCGGTGCTGCTGGCCTACTCTTCGCGCAACCGCTCGGCCTCGTGCCGCATCCCCTACTCGGCCTCGCCGAAGGGCAAGCGCGTCGAAGTCCGCTTCCCCGATCCGTCGGCCAATCCCTACCTCGCGTTCGCTGCGATGTTGATGGCCGGCATCGACGGCATCAACAACAAGATCCATCCGGGCGACCCGATGGACAAGAACCTGTACGACCTGCCGCCGGAGGAACTCTCGAAAGTTCCGACCGTCGCCGGATCGCTGCGCGAGGCACTGAATTGCCTCGACGCCGACCGCACCTTCCTCACCAAGGGTGGCGTGTTCACCGACGACCAGATCGACGCCTACATGGAACTCAAGTGGGAAGAGGTCTACAACTGGGAACACCAGCCGGCGCCGATCGAGTACAAGATGTACTACTCGATCTGATCCTTTCCGAATTTTCGGATCATGGAAGGGCCCGCTGTCGCGGGCCCTTCTTTTGTTGGAGGATGCCGCCCGCAGAACCGAGGGAACGGCACATGAGCGGCTGGATGGAAAAGGCGATGGACGAACTGCGCCCCTGGATCGGGCGCGTGCGCACGGTCGAGGACGATATCGGCATGATGGCCGTCCGTCGGGTGGCCGCCACCTTCGACGTCGACCCCGACAGCATCAAGCGTGGCGACGAACTGCCGCCGCACTGGTTCACGGTGTTCTTCACCGAGACGGTCCGCCAGGGTGAACTCGGCCCCGACGGCCATCCCAACAAGGGCATTGTCCTGCCGCCGATCCCGATGCCGCGCCGCATGGGTGCCGGCCGCCGCGTGAAGATCATGGGCCGCCTGAAAGCCGGCGAGCCCGCGATCAAGAAGGCCGAGGTCGCCGACATCGTTCCCAAGACCGGCCGCTCCGGCGACATTTTCGTGCTCACCATGCGCCACACGATCGAGCAGGCCGGCAAGACCATTGCCGTCGACACGTTCGACGCGATCTACCGCCCTGCCGTACCGCCCGGCCAGAAGACCACGGCAACCGTGGCCACCAAGGCGCGTAGCGACCACGCCTGGAGCCAGACCACCCAGCTCACCAATACGCTCAACTTCCGCTATGGCGGCCTCACCTGGAACGCCCACCGTATCCACTATGACGGCGACTACACACGGAGCGAGGAAGGCTATCCGGCGATCGTTTCCAACGGCGGCCTGTCCATGCATCTGATGATCAATGCCGCCCTCGGCCACGGCGCGGGCACGCTGACCGGCCTCACCGCCCGCCTCGTCCACCCGCTGTGGGTCGGCGACCTGATCGAGGTTCGTGGCGAGGCTCCGAAGGACGGCCAACTCAGGATCTGGGCGGCCGACAAGAACGGCGTGCTGTGCGGCGAGATGGATCTGGAGTTCGCATCTTGAACGGCGGCCCTCTCGACGGTGTCCGCGTCGTCGACCTCACGACCGTCGTCGTCGGACCGATCTGCACACGCACGCTCGCCGACTACGGCGCCGACGTGATCAAGGTCGAGGCGCCGGGCGGCGACCTGCTGCGCACCATGGCCGAGGGCAGCCGCAATCCCGGCATGTCGGGCAAGTTCATCAACTTCAACCGCAACAAACGCTCGATCGTCCTCGACCTCAAGAAGAAGGACGGTCACGCGGCCATGCTCCGGCTGATCGAGCGTGCCGACGTCTTCGTAAGCAATGTCCGGCCAGAGGCACTCACCCGCGCCGGGCTCGACCACGCCAGCCTGGCCAAGCTCAATCCCAGGCTGATCCATTGCTCGATCCTGGCCTTCGGCCGCGGCGGCCGATACTTCAACCGCCCGGCCTACGATCCGGTGATCCAGAGCCTGTCCGGCGTGGCGGGCACCATCGCGCGCGCCACCGGCGAGCCGCGCTTCGTGCCCATGGTGATGAGCGATCACACCAGCGGACTGATCGCGGCCCAGGCGATCGGCTTCGCGCTCTATCGCCGCGAAAAGACCGGCAAGGGCGAGGCGATCGACGTGCCGATGCTTGAGAACATGGCGTCGTTCGTCTCGAGCGAGCATCTCGGTGCCGCGACGTTCGATCCGCCGGTCGGCCCGACCGGCGATGGCCGCCTGCTCAGCCCCAACTACCGGCCGGTGCCGACCAAGGACGGCTACGTGACGGTCCGGCCCAACACCAACGCGCAAGCCTTCGCCTTCTTCGACGCGATCGGCCAGCCCGAGCTGAAGACCGATCCACGCTTCGACAGTGCCGCCTCGCGCACCAGGAACGCCAAGGCCTATTTCGAGGTCCAGGCGAACAACCTCGGCGGCAAGACGACGGACGAGTGGGTCGAATTGTTCGACAAGCTCGACGTGCCGGCCGCCCGCTACAATTCGATCGACGATCTCCTGACCGATCCGCATCTTGCGGATGTCGGCTTCTTCCGGCCCGAGGAGCATCCGAGCGAAGGGCGCATCCGGCGGACGAAGCTGGCCAACAGCTTCTCGGGCGGCGCCCGCGAAGACGAGACCCACGCGCCGCTCACGGGCGAACACACTCGCGGGATCCTGGCCGAGGCCGGCTACTCCGACGCCGAGATCGACGCCCTCCTCGCTTCAGGTGGCGCCACCGGCTAGTGGACCAAATTCGAACGCGTTTCCGAACACGAGTTGTTCGGACTCTGTTCGGCCAGAATTCACAAAACTCAGGCCCACTTGAATCAGACGATTTTTCGTCGACTCAAGCTCAAATCGCGGACTTGTTCGGGAATTCGGGCGTCCGCGAACACGATGAACGACGTTGGCAACGCGGCCACATGGCATCATCCAATGGCCCGGGACGAAGGTCGGGCCTGGCCGGATTTCTCTAGGCTCTTGCGCCGATCCGCTGGAGCGACCTTCCAGGAACCGAGAAAACGGGACGCCACCGGCCCACGAAAAAGGCCGCTCCGAGCAAGTGAACCGGGCGGCCCGCGCTTTACGCACGTCGTGGGGACCATAGCGAAAATATACCCCATATCCTGCTAAACCAGAAATTTATCCCTTGCATACCTGCCCTGCTCCGGACCGGCACTAATTGAGCAGCCCTCGGGCAGCCAGCGGCGGAATGTTGAGCCCAGCCTCCGAGAGCGCCGTGGCGAACGTCTTGAAGCGCTGCGCCGCAGCGCATGCGGCGGCGGCACCATCATCGCATCGAGAGAAGCCAGAAGTGGTCCGTCACGGCCATCTTGGGCCTGGACGCACAAGGCGATCAGGGTCGCCTCGTCGCTGCTTTGGCACGCGCACGTCGGCGCGTGAATCTCGAGGGCGCGCCGAGTGCCGAAGAGGAGCACATCCATCAGGGCGGCGAAGTCGGCCAGGGCGTCGAGAAGGCCGGCCGTCCGGAAGCCGTCGACGAGAGCGGATCCCTCCAGCGCTAGTGTCCCGTCGTACTGCCATCCCGTCAGCTCGCACTGCCATTGCCGCAATGCCCACAGGAGGAAGCGCTCGCCGAGAGGCAAGGCACAGATACAGCCCGGCCGACCGCAGCTCGGAAGCGAGTCGGCCTGCGGAAGATCGGGGTCGCCGTCCATCGCGTTTCGCATCGGGTCCACTCGTCGTTGACGAAGCGGCCATATTATGCAATTAAGAATTACTCGCACTATATCTTTAGAAGGTGCCACATGGACCAGTCACCGCCCTCTCTGGAGTCCTCCAATGTCGCGAATGACGGCGTCAAATGGGATGGGCCCAATCACGACATTCCGGCGGTCGACAGCAGCGCGCTGATGCATGGCCGGCGCGAACTCGTCATCCGGCACAACACCCAGACCTACCGCCTGCGCATCACCACTTCCGAGAAATTGATCCTGACCAAGTGAAGGAAGCCTGCGATGACGGCCGCCCCGTTCGGCGTTCGTCCCTGCCCTGATCGCCGATCGACGACAATCCGCCGCTAGATCGGCGGCTCGCCCTTGATCAGCACGCGCTGCATGATGCGCTTCTCGCCCACCGGATAGTCGATCATGACGCGGTGCATGGTGGCGCGGTTGTCCCAGACGACAATGTCGCCCTTGTTCCAGACATGGCCGAAATGGTGCTGCGGCTTGCGCGCCTCGTCGGCCAGTTCGTCGAGCAGTGCGTCACTCTCCGCCCTTTCCAGCCCGACGATTCGGTCGAGCCGGTTGGGGTTGAGATAGAGCGCCTTGCGCCCCGTGACCGGAT
The DNA here is from genome assembly GCA_029946105.1 of Reyranella sp. GTDB lineage: Bacteria > Pseudomonadota > Alphaproteobacteria > Reyranellales > Reyranellaceae > Reyranella. Next base: position 43,126 of record JAQSDW010000225.1, read on the forward strand.
GGGTCCGCACCAGCGGATGTTCGACATCCGGAGTCTCGGCGATTTCCTCCGGCGTGCGCGCCGACGGCCGGTTGCGCGCCCGCGGCGTGTCGTAACCGTGCATCGCGCGCTTGCCGTCGATCCGCTTCTTGGTCGCCTCCGGCAGGGCGTCGTAGACCGAGTGCATGTTGCAGAACCAGGTCGAGCCGCCGTGGCTCGGGATCTCGATGCTGTGCAGCAGAGTGGCCTTGGCGGGCGTGGCGAAATACGAATCGTCGGTATGCCAGTCCTCGGCCCGGATCGCGGTCTTGTCGGTCGTGCCGTCGGTCATCAGCGTGCTCACCATCACCGAGACTTCCGGCACGTCGCCGCTGCGCTTGTAGCGCAGCAACTGGGTTTGCGGCTCGCCGAAGGCGCGGGCGAAATCGCGCGTCTCGGCGGGAGTCATGGGCGCCCCCGGAAGCACGACCAGCAGGTGCTCGGCGAGCGCCTGGTCCAGCATCGCAGCAAACGTGGGCTCGTTTGCCCTGGCGCGGTCGAGGCCTTCGATCCGCGCGCCCAGCGCGCCTTTCGATGAAACGATTTCAACCATGACTAATCCTAGCGCGGCACCAGTCCGGAAACCAATTCCGCCAGCCAGACCTTGGCCCGGCGCAGTAGCGCCGTCACCCGCTGCCAGGCCGGCAGCGCACGCACGAATCCATAGAGCCTGTCGCGCCACGCGAAGAGCCATATCTCCGAGGCCAGGAACCACGGCATCTTCACCAGGGTCGGTCGCAGGATCAGGTACAGCCGCGCCAACAGCGCCGTCGCCAGCATCTTGCCGGCGACAATGCTCACCGTGGCAAGCCCGAATTGGCCCTGGAGGGCAAACCACACGGCGGCCAGCTTGACGGGAAGCACCAGCGTCGAGGGCGCCACGAAGGCGAGCAGCGCAGCCCACGGCGGCAACCCGCGCAACCAGGTCTCCAGACGCGCGACTGGCGGCCATTTGGCCAGCGCCGCCATCGCGACGCCGAGATAGTGCAGCAGCACATCTTCGAAGAAGACGATCGCCGCCGCGATCGGGATGAAAGCCAGTTCGAGGGCGCGCTTGAGGTGCTGTTTCATAGGGCTGCCACTCAAACCACATAAAGTGTCAATATGGTGTTTACCATGTTCAAGCGCCGCACGATGGCCCGGCTCGTCGCCGCGGCATCCCTCACCCCCGCCTCCACCCTGGCGCAGCCGGCAGCCCCGCTGTCGCGCATCGCGTTCGGATCCTGTGCCGACCAGGCCAAGCCCCAGCCAATCTGGGACGCGATCCAGGCGTATCGGCCGGAGCTCTTCATTTTCGCCGGCGACAATGTCTACGGCGACTTCAAGGCGGCCGACGCCGGCAATCTCCGGCACGCCTATGACGCGGCAACCAAGATCCCGGGCTACGCGAAGCTTTGCGACACCGTTCCTCATCTCGCTATCTGGGACGACCACGACTACGGCTCGAACGACGGCGGCGTGGAGTTTCCCCACAAGGCCATCGCCAAGGACGAGTTCCTGAAATTCTGGAAAGTGCCTGCCGACGACCCCAGACGCTCGCGCGAGGGGCTCTACACTGCACAGGTCTTTGGGCCGCCCGGCAGGCGCGTGCAGATCATCCTGCTCGATGTTCGCTGTTCCGCTCGCCGCTCAAGCTCACCGACCAGCGCGGTGCGCCAGGCAAGGAGCGCTATCTACCCGACCCGTCGCCCGCCAAGACGATGATGGGCGATACGCAATGGACGTGGCTTGCCGGTGAATTGCGCAAGCCCGCGGACCTGCGCCTGATCGTGTCGAGCACACAGGTCCTGGCGGAGGGCCATGGCTGGGAGCGTTGGGGTAATTTTCCGCTGGAACGCCAGAAGATGTTCGACACGATCCGCGCTGCCCGCGCCAACAATGTCGTCTTCCTCTCCGGTGACCGGCATATCGGGGCGCTTTACCGCGAGACGCCGCCAGGCCTCTATCCGCTGCACGACATGACATCGAGCGGCATCAACCAGGTCTATGCTGCAGCCAGGGAACCGGGACCGAATCGCCTCGGCGATCTGCTGGCCGCGGCGAACTTTGGGTCCATCGATATCGATTAGCCCCGACGCGAGCTGACCCTTGCCTTGCGCGACATGCAAGGCGAGACTCGCCGCTCGGTGCACCTGCGCTTCGACGAGCTGAGGTTGCCCGCGTAAGCGGACGCCCTGCTCTGGCCTCTACTCCGGCTTGACGCCGGCTGCCTTCACGGCCGGCACCCATTTATCGATCGAGGCCTTGAGCAGGGCGCGCAGGCCGTCCGGTGTCGCCTCCTGCGGCGTCGGCACGTCAACGGCGAGTTCGGTCAGCCGCGCGCGGATCTTCTCGTCGGCCAGCGTCGCGAGCAGTGCCTGATCGACCTTGGCGATGATCTCCTTGGGTGTTCCCTTGGGCGCGAAGAAGCCGTTCCAGATCGTCACTTCATAGCCCTTGAGCGTGGCATCGATGGTCGGCACGCCGGGAAGCTGCGGTAACGGCTTCAGCGTGCTGACGCCCAGCGCCTTGATATTGCCGGCCTGGATCTGGGCCAGCACGTTCACCGCCTGGTCGACCATGTAGTCGAACTGGCCGCTGACAAGATCATTCAGGGCCGGGCCGGTTCCCTTGTAGGGAATCTCCAGCACCTCGACCTGCATCATGCTGTTCAGCATCAGGCCACCGAGATGCGAGGCGGCGCCGATACCGGCCATGCCGTATTGCACCTTCTTCTGGTTCGCCTTCACGTAGGCCTGGAACTCGGCGAAGTTCTTGACCGGCAAGTCCTTCTTCACCACCAGCACCATCGGATTGGTACCGCCGAGGCCGATCGGCTCGAGATCCTTCTGGCTGTCGTAAGGCAGCGACTTGTAGAGCGCGATGTTGACCGCCAGCGTACCCATGTGGGTGAACAGCAGCGTGTAGCCGTCGGGCGTGGCCTTGGCAGCCTTGTTGACGCCGATGGTGCCACCGGCGCCGCCGACGTTCTCGATCACGATCTGTTGGCCCAGTGCCTCACTCATCCGCTGGCCGAGCACGCGCGCCAGCGCATCGGTCGGGCCGCCGGCCGCGAACGGCACGATCATGGTGATCGGCTTGGTGGGATAAGCCTGCGCCAGGACGCTGAACGGCATCGCGGCAACGCCGATGGCAGCAGCGGCTGCCAGCAGGACACGACGATTCATGGAGTTCCTCCCTGATTACCAAAAGCGAGCTACACTGTCCTCACACGCTCTGCAATGGCGTCACCCAGCCAAGACTTCAAGTTTGTCGTTTGTCGTGTTCTTTTCAATGTGCTGTCGCGCCCGTTCACGGACGGAACTTCACGCCGCCTTCTCCACGACGGCGCCGAGGGCGATGAACAGGCGCTCGCCCTCGATCCTTGTCGGAACCGTCCTTGCCGTGCCTTCGTCGGCACCGAGCGCCTTGCCCGTCTCGAGCGAGATCACCCAGTTGTGCAGCGGGCAGGTCACCGACGTGCCATGCACGATGCCCTGCGACAGCGGCCCGCCCTTGTGCGGGCAATGGTCCTCGATCGCGAAGACCTGGCCTTCGGCCGTGCGGAACACCGCGATCTTGCCCTCGGGCGTGTTCACGCAACGCGCGCCACGGCTTGGAATATCGTCGATCGAGGCGACTTCGACCCACTTCATGGTCATCACTCGGCTGCCTCCGCAAAGCCAACCGTCGCCATCGGCCGGAACTCGTGCTTGTCCTTGCCCGAGACGCGCTCGGACCAAGGATCGACCTGGGCGAATTTCTGCGAGAACACGAAGCGGTCGAAATAGGCGCGCCTCTTTTCGCCATCCTGCACGATCTGGCGCCTGATCTCGTCGAGACCGACGCGCTTGGCCCATTTGTAGATGCGCTCAAGGTAACGTCCCTGCTCGCGATACATCTGGACAACGGCCACGATGTATTCGAGCGCCTCGTCCTCGGTCTTGACCTGACCCAGGATCTCCGTGCCCTTGATGTCGAGACCGGCGGCGCCGGCGAAATGGATCTCGTAGCCGGAATCGACGCAGATCACGCCCACGTCCTTGCAGGTGGCTTCGGCGCAGTTTCGCGGGCAGCCCGAGACCGCCATCTTGACCTTGGCCGGTGTCCACGAACCCCACATGAACTTCTCGATGCGGATGCCGAGGCCCGTCGAGTCCTGCGTGCCGAAGCGGCACCAGTCGGTGCCGACGCAGGTCTTCACCGTGCGCAGGCCCTTGGCATAGGCATGGCCGGAGACGAAGCCCGCCTTGCCGAGGTCGGCCCACACCGCGGGCAGGTCTTCCTTCCGGACACCCAGCATGTCGATGCGCTGGCCGCCTGTCACCTTGACCGTCGGGATGGCGAACTTGTCGACGACATCGGCGATCGCCCGCAGCTCGTTGGAACTGGTGACCCCGCCCCACATGCGCGGCACCACCGAGAAGGTGCCGTCCTTCTGGATGTTGGCGTGGGCGCGCTCGTTGATGAAGCGCGACTGGTAATCGTCGGCATATTCGTCGGGCCAATCGCTGACCAGGTAGTAGTTGAGCGCCGGCCGGCACTTGGCGCAGCCGCACGAGGTCTTCCACTCGAGCTCCTGCATGACCGAGGCCATCGTCTTCAGCGACTTCGCGACGATCAGGCGGCGGACGTCGTCGTGACCCAGCGCCGTGCAGGCGCACATCGGCTGGACGGCGGTGCGGTTGAAGGCGTCGCCCAGGGTCAGCTCCATGAGCTGTTCGACGAGGCCGGTGCAGGTGCCGCACGAGGCCGAGGCCTTGGTGTGGGCGCGCACCTCATCCAGCGTCGTGAGACCCTTCGCCTTGATCGTGCCCGTGACCTTGCCCTTGCAGATGCCATTGCAGCCGCAGATCTCGGCGTCGTCCGGCAGCGCGGCGACGGCAGCCCCGGGATCGCGCGCGCCGCCGCCCTGGAAAGCCGGCCCGAAGATCAGCGTGTTACGCATCTCCGAGATGTTCGTCGACTTCTTCTTGAGGTCGTTGAACCAGGCGCCGTCGCCCACCTCGCCGAACAGCACGGTACCGATGATCCGGTTGTCCTTCAGGATCAGGCGCCTGTAGACGCCGGCCGAAGCGTCGCGCAGCACGATCTCCTCGCGGTCGTCGCCGTCGGCGAAGTCGCCCAGCGAATAGACGTCGATACCGGTGACCTTGAGCTTGGTCGGCGTGTCGATGTGGACGAACCGCGCGGCCTCGTCGCCAGCGAGGTTGGCCGCAATGACGCGCGCCATCTCGTAGAGTGGCGCCACGAGACCGTAGACGTGGTCACCGATCTCGGCGCATTCGCCCAGGGCAAAGATATCCGGATCGGAGGTCCGCATGGCGTGGTCGACGACGATGCCGCGATTGATCGTGAGGCCTGCAGCCTTGGCCAGCGTCGCATTCGGACGGATGCCGGCGGCCATGATGACCAGCGTCGCCGGGATGGTGGTGCCGTCGGCGAGTTCGACGCCCTCGACCTTGCCGTTACCCAGGATCTTCCTGGTGTTGGCCTTGGTGAGAACCTTGATGCCGCGCTCCTCGAGCGCCTTCTGCAGCAGATAGCCGGCGGCGGGATCGAGTTGCCGTTCCATCAGGGTCGGCATCAGATGAACGACTGTGACGTCCATGCCCTGTGCCTGCAGGCCGGCCGCGGCTTCGAGGCCGAGCAGGCCGCCGCCGATCACGACTGCCTTGGCGCGCGACTGGGCGGCCAGCAGCATGGCATTCACGTCGTCGAGGTCGCGGTAGGTGAGCACACCGGCGAAGTCGTGGCCGGGCACTGGGATGATCAGCGGATTGGAGCCGGTGGCGATGACGAGCTTGTCGTAGCTCTCCGTCACGCCTTCCGAGGACGTTACGGTCTTGGCAGCGCGATCGATCGCCTCGATCTTGTGGCCCTTGTAGAGAGTGATGCCGTTGCGAACGTACCAGCCGTCGCCGTGGATGATGATCTGTTCATAGTCCTTTTCACCCGACAGCACGGGCGAGAGCATGATCCGGTCGTAGTTCACCCGGGGCTCGGCATTGAAAATCGTCACCTGATAGCGATCAGGTGCGGCCTCGAGCAGATGATCCAGCATGCGCCCCGGGGCCATGCCGTTTCCGATGATGACGAGCTTCTCAGTCATGTGCCTGGCGGATCCCAAAACAAAAAAGCTGCCCAACAGACCCTCGCCCCCTCGACAAAAAGGGACGAATAGCCGTTGGCAGCTTTGCCTGGGGCGCCCGCCATTGGACGCCCATTAACGAGACTTCATTGCCTCACCAAGTACAGTGCATGAACCGTGCCAAATCGAGGGAGCCAATAACCTTCGATACCAGCGGGCTCGGCGCCGGCGGTCGGGAATGACCTCCGAATTTCTTGGCGAATTATTGAGCATGCCGTGCCATCGATTGCCTCTTTGCGTTGTCTGGAGACGATCCTATGAGAATGGAATGACTCCCCTTTCGCCACGCTTCCAAGCCGTCATCGACGACATCGATGCCGCCAACGCACAGGATCCCCGGCAGGACAGCGTGGCCGGCACGCTCCGTCCGCGCGAAGTCGTCTATTCGGAGCGGATGTCGGAATGCCTGGCCCTACTCTATCCGGAGGCTTCGGAAGCCCTGCGCATCGCCGCCCGCGCCCAGCACATCTGCCGCTGGCAAATCCCTCGGCAAAACTATCGGCTTGGCCGCGAAGGCTACAATGCCTGGCGATCCGCTTGCCGCGATCATCACGGAGCGCTCACCTCGGCGATCATGCGCCGTCACGGCTATGCCGAAAACGAGATCGCGCAGGCCGCAAAAATCATCCGGAAAGAGCAGCTCAAGCGCGATCCCGAGAGCCAGGCTCTCGAGAATGTCGTGGCCGTCGTCTTCGTCCAGCACTACCTGGACGAATTCGTGGCCGACCACAAAGACTACGACGACGCCAAACTCGCCGACATCCTGAAGAAGACGCTGCGCAAGATGGACCCGACAGGCCATGCCGCGGTCCTCGCGCTGCCGCTGCCGGCGGGGACCGTGCGCATCATCGATATCGCGCTGAAGTAAGTCGGCGCGCTACGCCGTCTTCACCAGCTCCGCGATGGCCGCGCCCACCGTCTTGGTGTCGCCGTTGCCGCCGAGATCCTTGGTCCGCGGGTTGCCTTCGAGCAACGACTGAGCGATTGCGCGCTCGATGCATTCCGCCGCCTCGGGATAGCCGAGGTGACGGACCATCATGGCGCCCGACCAGATCTGGCCGATTGGATTGGCAATACCCTGCCCCGCGATGTCGGGCGCCGAGCCATGGACCGGCTCGAACATCGACGGGAACTTGCGCTCCGGGTTGATGTTGCCCGATGGCGCCACGCCGATCGAACCCGTGAGAGCGGGGCCGAGATCCGACAGGATGTCGCCGAACAAGTTGGAACCGACCACGACGTCGAACCAATCCGGGTTGCGCACGAAGTGCGCCGTCAGGATGTCGATGTGATACTGGTCGGCCTTGATGTTCGGATACTTCTTCCTCATCGCGTCGAAGCGCTCATCCCAGAACGGCATGGTGTGAATGATGCCGTTGGACTTGGTGGCCGAGGTGACGTGTTTTTTCTTGGTCGTGCTGGCGAAATCGAAGGCAAACTTCATGACGCGATCGACGCCCTTGCGGGTGAAGATCGCCTGCTGAATTGCCATCTCGTCGTCGGTGCCCTGGAACATGCGGCCGCCGACCGAGCTATACTCCCCCTCGGTGTTCTCGCGCACCACCCAGAAATCGATGTCGCCCGGCTTGCGGTTGGCGAGCGGGCTCGGCACCCCCTCGAACAGACGCACGGGCCGCAGGTTCACGTACTCGTCGAACTCGCGGCGGATCGGAATCAACAGGCCCCACAGTGACACGTGATCGGGCACGCCCGGCCAGCCGACCGCGCCCAGGAAAATGCTCTCGAAAACCTTGAGCTGCTCCATGCCGTCGTCCGGCATCATCTTGCCAGTCTTGGCGAAGCGGTCACAGGACCAGTCGAAGTCGGTGAATTCGAGTTCGAAGTTGAAGCGGCGGGCTGCGGCTTCGAGCACGCGAACGCCCTCCGGCAGAACTTCCTTGCCGATTCCGTCACCCGGAATGAGCGCGATCTTGTGCTTGGCCATTAATTCCTCCCAAAAAGCGCGCGGACCCTAGCAGCGCGACCTTGCCATGCAAGCGCGGCATTGCCCCTAGCAGATGCGCTTGGCAATATGAATGCTCGTTTACCAGGAGCAGCCATGACCTACGACCTCAAGATCACCGGCGGTACCATCGTCGACGGGACGGGCAAGGCGGGCTTCGTCGGTGACGTCGGGATCAAGGACGGCAAGGTCGTGTCCCTCGGCAAGGCCGAAGGCGCCGCCACCACGACCATCGACGCAACGGGCAAAGTCGTGTCGCCCGGCTTTGTCGACGTGCACACCCATTACGATGCGCAGATCCTGTGGGATCGCATGCTCACCATCTCGCCTTGGCATGGCGTCACCACGACGGTGATCGGCAATTGCGGGTTCGGTGTCGCCCCGACCAAAGCCATTCACCGCAAGCTGATCATGCAGACACTCGAGAAAGTCGAGGGCATGAGCCTCGACGCGCTGCAGGCCGGACTGGGCGAGACCTGGCCGTTCGAGACCTTCCCGCAATATCTCGACACGCTTGAGAAGCGCGGCTCGGCGATCAATGTCGCCGCCCTGTTCGGCCACACGCCGCTGCGCATGTTCGTCATGGGCGAGGAATCGACAGAGCGTGCCGCCACCGTCGACGAGGTTGGCGCGATGAAGAGACTGATGCGCGAGGCCATGGAGGCCGGCGCCATCGGCTTCGGCACGTCGGTGTCGGTGAGCCACAACGGCTATGCCGGCAAGCCGGTCCCCAGCCGCCAGGCCACCGTCGAGGAAATGGACTCGCTGGTATCGGTCATGGGTGAGCTGAAGCGCGGCCTGATGCAGATCACCATCGGCCGTGAATTCTCGACCCGGCACATGGCCGAGGTCAGCCGCAAGCACGGCGTGCCCGTCACCTGGACCGCCCTCCTCTCCCACCTCTACGGCCCCGGCGGACATCGCAAGCAGCTCGACCTCGCCGCCGAACAGCGCAGGTCGGGAGCGATGGTCATCCCGCAGGTGAGCTGCCGGCCGCTCAACTTCGAATTCACCTTCGCCGAGCCGTTCATCTTCGACGTCATGAAGTTCATGAACGAGCTCGCCATCGAGGATGCCAAGGCCCCCGGCACGCGCCGTCGGGCCTATGCCGACCCGGCGTGGCGCGAGAAGCTGCGGAGCCAGGTGACGCCCCTCTTCCAGCGCTGGTGGGACCGCGTGGTCATCGCCTGGGCACCATCGGCCCGCGAACTCGAGGAAATGCCGCTCGCCAGCGCCGCCGCCAAGCTCGGCAAGGACCCGGTCGACCTCGCCCTCGATCTGGCGCTCGCCAACGACCTGCAGGCGCGCTTCCGCATGGCCGTCATGAACTTCGACGAGAAGGAAGTGGCCGAGCTGATCACCGATCCGCACACCATCATTGCCCTGTCCGATGCCGGCGCCCATGCCAGCCAGCTTTGCGATGCCTGCTACTCGACCCATCTGCTGGGCCATTGGGTGCGCGAGAAGAAGACGCTTACCCTCGAGGAGGCCGTGCATCACCTCACGCAGCGGCCGGCCGAGATGTTCGGCATCACCGATCGAGGCGTGCTGGCAGAGGGCCGTCCCGCTGACGTCGTGGTGTTCGACGCCGCGACCGTCGGACCCGGTCCGCTGAAGCGCGTCTACGATCTGCCGGCCGGTGCCGACCGCCTGGTGTCCGATGCGAGCGGCATCGATGCCGTGATCGTCAACGGCAGACTGATTCGCCAGAACAACAAGGATACTGTTGCCGCCAACGACAAGCTGCCCGGTCGTCTGCTACGACATGGCCGCGCCGCCTGAACCGATTAGGGAGAGAACAATGATCCACGTCATCGCCATCATCACCGCCAAGCCCGGCAAGCGCGACGAAATCCTCAAGAACTTCAAGGCCAACGTACCTGCCGTGCATGCCGAAAAAGGCTGTATCGAGTACGGCGCCACCGTCGACACCGATGGCGGCCCGTTCGCCAAGTTCGGCCCCGATACCTTCGTGGTGATCGAAAAGTGGGAGAGCATGGATCACCTCAAGGCCCACGGTGCCTCGGAGCACATGAAGGCCTACGGCGCCAAGAACAAGGACCTCGTCGCCGAGCGCGCCGTCCACGTCCTGCAAAACGCTTGATCGCCGAGAGCGCCGTCGCCGCCTACGACCGCGACGGCGTCGTCTGCCTGCGCAATCAATTCGACGCGCGTTGGACCCAGCGCCTGCGCGCGGCGATAGAACGTGACCTCGCTTCGCCCGGGCCGCATGCGACCAACTTTGCCGAAGGCAGCAGCGCGGGGAAGTTCTTCGGCGACATGTACATGTGGCGGCGCGATCCCGAGTTCCGTGCCGCCGCTCTCGAGTCTCCGGCAGGCGCCATCGCGGCCCGACTCATGGGCTCGTCCAACGTCGATTTCTTCTACGACCAGCTTTTCGTCAAGGAACCCGGCACGGCCCATCCGACGCCGTGGCACCAGGACCAGCCCTACTGGCCGGTGACCGGCTGGCAGATCACCTCGGTCTGGATCGCGCTCGACGACATCGACCGCAGCAACGGCGCCGTCGAGTTCATCGCGGGTTCCCATCGCTGGGGCATCAACTATCGTCCGACGCCGTTCCGCAAAGGACACGAAGCGAAGTTCACCGACAGCGATCTCGCGCAGATCCCCGACATCGACGCGGACCGCGGCAAGTACGACATCAGGTCATGGCGGATGGCGCCCGGTGACTGCCTGGTGTTCCACGCCATGATCGTCCATGGCGCCCCCGGAAACGATACGCCCGGCGCGCGCCGGCGCGGCCTGTCGCTCCGCTACACCGGTGACGACGTACGCTACGATCCTCGGCCGGGCACTTTCCAGTTCCCGCACAAGCCCGACCTTGCCGCCGGTGCTGCGATGACGTGCGAGCTCTTCCCGCGGGTCTGGCCCAGGCAGTAATTTCTCTACTTCAGGATGCCCCTGATCACGATGTCCTGCATGCCCTTGATGAGCAGCTCGCGATTCGACCAGGGGAACTCGGGCTTCATGATCATGGCGGCGACGACGCCGTGGATGCCCATCCAGCACAGCTCGGCACAGGTATCGGGCGGGTAGTTCAATTTGACGCCCGACGCCTCGAGTTGGGACAGCAGCGCGACCAGCCGAGTGAACACGAGAGCGCCGCCAACCCCGGGGCGGGTCGGATCGTCGATCGGCATGCGGTGGCCGACCTTGCGCACCGATTCGGGAATATTGTTGCCGATGAAGACCAGCCGGTACTCGTCGGGATGTTCCAGGCCAAAGCGCGCATAGGCGTCGCCGAAGCGGCGCACCCTCTCCAGGGGATCGCTGACGGTGTTCTCTATGTCGGTGATGCGTTCGATCAGGCGACCGAAGGTCTGGTCGCAAAGCGCCAGCATCATCGCTTCCTTGTCGTGGAAGTAGAGGTAGAGCGCAGGCGCCGACACGCCCACCCGATCGGCGATCCGGCGGATCGTGGTGGCGTTGTAGCCCTCCTCGAGGAACAGCTCCTTCGCGGCCTGGAGGATCTCCTCCCGGCGCGTATGGCCCTCGCCTCGCTTTTTGCGACCGGACGCCACGGCTGTTGATAGGGCTGCCAATTTTAACTCCCTGCTCTTGACTCTTAACTTAACATAGATAAGTTATCAATGATAAGTTATCAATGATCAGTTTCCCCACTGAACATTGTAAACCTCGGAAGGAAGGCCCGCCATGCGTCTCCCGCTCGATTGGTTGCCCCGGAAGGCCAGTTTTCCCAGGATTCCGCTCAAGTTCGTGCTGATTGCAGCCGGTACTGCAGTGGCGGGTGCAGCGGGTTTTGCCGCCCTGTCGTTGACGGCGAATGCCTCGCGCGTGCCGACCAACGAACCGGCCATGCGCCCGGCACGCGTCCTCGAAATCGCCTATGGCAAGCAGGCCCTGTCCCTCGTTCTTGCCGGCACGGTCGTGCCTCGCATCGAGACCACCCTGGGGTTCCGCGTCTCCGGCAAGATCGTCCAGCGCTCGGTGGATGTCGGCACCATCGTCATGCCGGGCGACCTGATCGCGCAGCTCGATCCTGCCGACTACCGCCTCGCCGTCGATAACGCGCGCGCAGCACTGGCCTCCGCCGAGGCCGACCATATCCGTGCCAAGGCCGATCACGAGCGCTATCAGGCGCTGCGTGGGGGTGCCGCCTTCACGCCGCAAACCCTTGAACAGCGCCAATCGCTGGCAGCTACGGCGCTCGCGCGCGTCGACCAGGCGCGCAGCCAGCTCTCCTCGGCCGAGAACAATCTGGCCTACACCGAACTCCACGCCGACACCGCGGGCGTCGTCACCGCGGTGCAGGCCGAGGTCGGCCAGGTCATGGCCCAGGGACAGGGCGTCATCCGGTTGGCGCGCACCGACGAACTCGAGATCCTGGTCGGCGTGCCGGAGCATCGCCTGAAGGTGGTACGCGCCTCGGCCGCCGCCGGTTTCGAGCTGTGGTCCGACCCCGGCCATCGCCGCGCCGCCCGCCTGCGCGAGCTCTCGCCCAGTGCCGATCCCACGACCCGTACTTATCCGGCACGTTTCAGCATCGTCGACCCGCCCGAATTCATCGGCCTCGGCATGACCGCGACGCTGAGCTTCGAGCGGCCTGACGCCGTGGAAGTGGCCGAAGTGCCGCTGGCTGCAATCTTCCAGCGCGGCACGCAACCCGCCGTCTGGGTCGTCGACAGGACCAGCGGCGCGGTCGAGCTGCGTCCCGTCACCGTCGCACGCTGGGGCAACGACACGGCGGCGATCCTCTCAGGCGTCAAGCAAGGCGAATTGATCGCGACGGCGGGCGTGCACAAGCTCGAGACAGGCCAGAAGGTGAAGCCGGTGCAGCAGGCGGCACGGCCGTGAGTACCCGCACCAACCTCTCGGCGCTGGCGCTGAAATACAGCACGCTGACCGTCTTCTTCATGCTGGCGCTCAGCATTGCCGGCGTCTACGCCTTCTTCAGCCTCGGTCGCGCCGAGGATCCGCCCTTCACCATCAAGCAGATGGTGGTATCGGCGGCATGGCCCGGCGCCACTTCGCGCGAGGTCGAGCAGCAGGTCACCGACAAGATCGAGACCAAGCTGCAGGAACTGCCCTACTTCTTCAACGTCACGAGCTACACCAAGCCCGGCGAGACGGTGATCTACGTCTCGCTGCGCGACGACGTTCCGCCAGCCAAGGTGGCCGACCTCTGGTACCAGGTGCGCAAGAAGGTAGGCGACATCCGCGGGAACCTGCCGCAGGGCGTGGTCGGACCGTTCTTCAACGACGAATACGGCGATACCTACAGCCTGATCTGGGCTTTCGAATCGGACGGCTTCTCGCCGGCCGAGGTGAAGGACATCGCCAAGGCGGTGCGCCAGCGCATCCTGCGCGTGCCCGACGTCACCAAGGCCGATCTGTTTGGCCTGCAGGACGAGAAGATCTACATCGAATTCAGCCACACGCGCCTGGCCATGTTGGGCGTGCCGGTCGACCAGATCCTCGACGTCGTCCGCAAGCAGAACGCCATCGTGGCCTCCGGTACCGTCGAGACCAAGGGCGAGCGCGTGGCCGTGCGTGTCGATGGCGCCCCGACATCGGCCGCCGATCTCGCCAACCTGCCCTTTAGCGCCAACGGCCGCACCCTCACCCTGGGCGACGTCGCCGAGATCCGGCGCGGCTACCAGGATCCGCTGCAGCTCTCCATGCGCTTCAAGGGCAAGTCCGTGATCGGCCTTGGTGTCGTCATGGCACCGGGCGGCAATGTCCAGACGCTCGGCAAGACACTCGAGGCCGCGATGGCCGAGGTCGAACGCGAGCTGCCGGTCGGAATCACCGTGCACCGCGTCGCCAACCAGCCGGAAGTGGTCGACAAATCGTTCGAGGAGTTCACCTCCTCTCTGCTTGAGGCTCTGGCCATCGTCCTGGTCGTGTCGTTCATCAGCCTGGGCGTCAGGACGGGCATCATCGTGGCGCTGTCGGTGCCACTGGTGCTCGCCATCACCTTCGTCGGCATGCTGCTGCTCGGCATCGACTTCCAGCGCATCTCGCTCGGCGCCCTGATCATCGCACTCGGCCTGCTGGTCGACGACGCCATCATCGCCGTCGAGATGATGATGGTGAAGCTCGAACAGGGTTTCGGCCGCACGGAGGCCGCCACCTTCGCCTACACCTCGACGGCGTTCCCGATGCTTACCGGCACCCTGGTCACGGCCGCGGGTTTCGTGCCCGTGGGCTTCGCCAAGTCGAGCGCCGGCGAATATACCAACTCGATCTTCTGGGTGGTCGGCATCTCGCTGATCGTGTCGTGGTTCGTGGCGGTGCTGTTCACGCCCTGGCTCGGCTACCGGCTGCTGCCGCAGCCCAAGGAGCAGCATTCCGACCCCTACCAGGGCCGGCTCTACACGCTCTTCCGTCGTGTCCTCGTATGGTGCGTGACGTGGCGCAAGACCACCATCGCCATCACCGCCCTCGCCTTCCTGGGCTCCATGGGCCTGATGGGCCTGGTGCAGAAGCAGTTCTTCCCGACCTCGAACCGGCCCGAGCTGATCGTCGACATGCGGCTGGCCCAGGGCGCCTCGTTCGCCGCCACAAATGCCGAAGTGACGAAGCTGGAGCGCCTGCTGGGCGCCAATCCGGACGTCAGCCATTACACCGCCTACGTGGGTGCCGGCAGCCCGCGCTTCTACCTGCCGACCGTGCCGGAACTGGCCAATGCGAGCTTCGGCCAGATCATCGTCATGACCAAGGACCTCGAAGCCCGCGAGCGCGTGCTTGCGATGCTCAACAAGGCCTTCGCCGAGGACTTCGAAGCGGTGCGAGCCCGCGTCCAGCGGCTGCAGAACGGCCCGCCGGTCGCCTACCCCGTCATGTTCCGCGTGCTGGGCGAGGACCCGCAGCAGGTCCGCGCCGTCGCCGGGAAGGTCCGCCAGGTCTTCAAGGCCGATCCGGCCACGCGCGACATCAATTTCGACTGGAACGAGCTCGCCAAGACCGTGCGGCTGGAAGTCGATCAGAACAAGGCGCGCGCGCTCGGCATCGACTCGCAGCTGCTCGGCAACACCCTGCAGACCCTGTTGTCGGGCGTGGTGGTGACGCAGTACCGCGACCGCGCCGAGAGCATCGACGTGGTCGCCCGCGCCGTGCCCGGCGAGCGGCTGAGCCTGGAGGGCCTGGAGGCGATCAACCTCCGGACCGCCAACGGCGGCGTGGTGTCCCTCGCCCAGATCGCGACGCTACGCTTCGAGCTCGAGGAGCCGATTCTTTGGCGCCGCAACAAGGACCTGTTGATGACGGTCCGCGCCGGCGTCATCGACGGCGTGCAGGGCCCCGATGTCGCCGACCGCATCGACAATGCACTGGCACCGGTGCGCGCCGGGTTGCCGGACGGCTATCGCATCGAGGTCGGCGGCGACAAGGAGGAGAGCGCCCGCAGCCAGGGCTCGATCTTCAGGATGATGCCCGTCATGGCCTTCCTGATGGTGCTGTTCCTGATGCTGCAGCTGCAGAGCTTCTCCAAGCTTGCGCTCGTCATGCTGACGGCGCCGCTCGGCATGATCGGCGTGGCGCTGTTCCTGCTCGCCTTCAACCAGCCCTTCGGCTTCGTCTCGCTGCTGGGCACCATTGCGCTTGCCGGCATGATCATGCGCAACTCGGTGATCCTGGTCGACCAGATCGACCAGGATATCGAAGCCGGCCACACGCAGTGGGATGCGGTGATCGACGCCACGGTGCGTCGCGCCCGTCCGATCCTGCTCACCGCCGGCACGGCCATCTTTGCCATGGTCCCGCTGTCGCGCAGCGTGTTCTTCGGGCCCATGGCCGTCGCCCTGATGGGCGGCCTGCTGGTCGCCACGGCGCTCACGCTGCTGTTCCTGCCGGCACTCTATGCCGCCTGGTTCCGGGTGAAGCAGCCAGAAACCGCCGCCGCCCCGGCGCTCGCCGCCGCCCCCGCCGGGCCACCGCCGCCGTACGCCCTGGCCGCGGAATAGCGCGGGAGTCGGGAGTCACACCACCGATCGCGTTGCGTATACGAAGAGTATCCGCCAACCACCTGTTTTCATTATAAAAAGAAGGTGGAAAGCGCCGGCGGCAGGAGTCACCAAATGACTCGTTTTGGAATTGTCGCTTGGCGCTGACGCGGCCGGTTCGGCCTGTCTGCTTCAAGGATTTTCTCGAATTCCATGGCCGCCCTTCCTCCATCTGAAGAACTCATTGAGAGGAACATAGGATAGTATAATCGTCTTTCCAATAGGCGCCGCTTGCCGGCAATCAGGAAATCCGGCCCTCGGCGGTATGGATGTCGCCGTCGCGTGCCGCGCTTACTTCAAGAATGATCTCGATGCCGCGCACGATGTCGTCGAGTGCCATCGACGGCGCTCCGCCCAGGCGAGCAGCCTGCTCCGGCACATAGGGGATGTGCAGGAAGCCGCTGCGCATCGGAATCGGGTGACCGGCGGCCAGGTCCATCAGGGCATAGAAGATGTGGTTGCAGACGAAGGTGCCGGCGGTGTTCGACACCGCGGCCGGCAGGCCTGCCTTGCGCATCTCGGCCACACAGGCCTTGATCGGCAGCGTCGCGAAATGAGCCGCCGGGCCGTCCCGTACCACCGGCTTGTCGATCGGCTGCTTGCCGTCGTTGTCGCGGATGCGGGCGTCCTGGATGTTGATGGCAACGCGCTCGAGGCAGAGTTCCGTTCGCCCGCCGGCCTGGCCGACACACAGGACGATGTCCGGCTTGATCTTGTCGATCGCCGTTCGCAACACCTTGGCCGAGTTGGCGTAGGAGGTCGGCAGTTGGGCGGTATGGACGGCGATGCCGCCGATCCGCTTCTTGAGCTTTCCGACCGCGAGCAATGACGGATTGACGTCGTCGCCACCGAACGGCTCGAATCCCGTGACCAGCGCCTTCATGCCTCTCCCCAAACCGAAAGGGCGTCCCAAAAGGACGCCCCGACGTTAGTCCGTATGGTAGCCGTCGGCTACTTGTTGGCGGCGTCGACCGCGCGGCGTGCCATGACGCCCACGAGATGGGCGCGATATTCGGCGCTGCCGTGGATGTCGCTGTTGAGGCCGTCGGCCGGGATCTTGATGTCCTTGATCGCCGCCGAGGAGAAGTTCTTGGAGAGCGCCTCTTCCATCGCCTTGACGCGGAAGACGGTGGCGCCGGCACCGGTCACCGCGACCCGCACGCCCGCAGCCGTCTTGGCCACGAACACGCCGACCATGGCATAGCGCGAGGCCGGGTTCGGAAACTTCATATAGGCCGCCTTCTCCGCCTTGGGAAAGCTGATGCCGGTGATCAGTTCGCCCTCAGCGAGCGCCGTCTCGAACAGGCCCTTGAAGAAGTCGTCGGCCGCGATCTTGCGGGTGTTGGTGCTGACGGTGGCATTGAGCGCCACAACCGCGCCCGGATAGTCGGCCGCCGGGTCGTTGTTGGCGACCGAGCCGCCCATCGTGCCGCGGTTGCGGACCTGCGGGTCGCCGATGTGGCCCGCAAGATAGGCCAGCGCCGGGATTGCCGCTTTGACGTCCGCCGAGCTCGCGACATCGGCGTGCCTGGTCATGCCGCCGATCACGACATTGTTGCCTTCGACCTTGATGCCGGCCAGTTCCTTCACGCCGCCGAGATCGACCACGTCGCTCGGGCGCGCCAGGCGCTGCTTCAGCGTCGGGATCAGGGTCATGCCGCCCGACATGACGCGGGCTTCGGTCTTGCCCTTCAGCAGGCCGATCGCGTCGGCGACCGACTTCGGACGATGGTAAGCGAAATCGTACATCTCAATTTCCTCCGGTTACTCGGCCGCCCTATTCAGCCGCTTGGTGTTGGGCGCCCTGGATCGATTGCCACACGTTGAGGGGTGTGGCGGGCATTTCGACGTGCTTGACGCCGACCGGCGCCAGCGCGTTGTGGACCGCGTTCATCACGGCCGCCGGCGACGCGATCGCGCCAGCCTCGCCGCAACCCTTCACGCCCAGCGGATTGTGCGGGCAAGGCGTGACCTTGTAGCCGAGCTTGAACGACGGGAAGTTGTCCGCGCGCGGCATGGTGTAGTCCATGAACGAGCCGCTGATGAGCTGGCCCGTGTCCTTGTCGTAGACCGCGGCCTCGAACAGCGCCTGGCCGACACCCTGTACGATGCCGCCGTGAACCTGGCCCTCGACGATCATCGGATTGATGATGTTGCCGAAATCGTCGATCGCGGTGAAGGCCACGATCTCGGTCGTGCCCGTCTCCGGGTCGATCTCGAGCTCGCAGATCTGCGTGCCGGCCGGATAGACGAAGTTCGCCGGGTCGTAGAAGGCGTTCTCGTCCATGCCCGGCTCGACTTCGCCCAACGGATAGTTGTGCGGCACGTAGGCGGCGAAGACGACCTGGGCCAGCGGCACGTTCTTGTCCGTACCCGTCACCTTGAAGACGCCGTTGTCGAATTCGACGTCGGCGACCGACGCCTCCATCAGATGGGCAGCGATCTTCTTGCCCTTGGCGATGATCTTCTCGGTCGCCTTGATGATCGCCGAGCCGCCGACGGCCAGCGAGCGCGAGCCGTAGGTGCCCATGCCGAATGGCGTCGTCGCCGTATCGCCGTGGACGATCTCGATCTGATCCATCGGCACGCCGAGCTTGTCGTGGATGATCTGGGCGAACGTCGTCTCGTGGCTCTGGCCATGGCTGTGCGCGCCGGTCATGACTTGGACGTTGCCGGTCGGGTTGAACTTGATCTGCGCCGCTTCCCACTGACCGACGCCGGCACCCAGCGAGCCGACGACCTGCGAGGGAGCGAGGCCGCAGGCCTCGATGTAGGACGAGAAGCCGATGCCGCGCAGCTTGCCGCGCGACTTGGCCTCGGCGCGGCGGGCTTCGAAGCCCTTGTAGTCGGCGATCTTCATGGCCTCGTCGATGATCGGCGGGTAGTTGCCCGAATCGTACTGGAGCGCCACAGGCGTCTGGTACGGGAAGGCCGTCGACGGGATGAAGTTCTTCCGGCGCAGCTCCGCCGCGTCGATCTTCATCTCGGCCGCGGCCTTGCTGACGATGCTCTCGATGACGAAGGTCGCTTCCGGCCGCCCGGCGCCGCGATAGGCGTCGACCGGCGCGGTATGGGTGAGTGCCGCCTTGACGTTGGCGTAGATGAGCGGCGTCGTGTACTGGCCCGCCAGCAGCGTCGCGTAGAGATAGGTCGGCACCGCCGTGGAGAAAGTCGAGAGATAGGCGCCCATATTGGCGATCGTCTCGACCTTCAGCGCCAGGAACTTGCCGTCCTTGTCCAAGGCCAGCTCGGCGTGGGTGACGTGATCGCGGCCGTGGCAGTCGGTCTGGAACGATTCGCTGCGCTCGGCCGTCCACTTGATCGGCCGGCCGACGCGCGAGGCCGCCCAGCACACCATCGTCTCGTCGGCGTAGCAGAAGATCTTGCTGCCGAAGCCGCCACCCACGTCGGGGGCGATCACGCGCAGCTTGTGCTCGGGGATACCCAGCACGAAGGCCGACAGGATGAGGCGCAGCACATGCGGGTTCTGCGAGGTCGACCACAGCGTGTAGTGGCCGGTGCCCTTGTCGTACTCCGCCGCCGCGGCACGCGGCTCCATGGCGTTGGGAATGAGCCGGTTGTTGATGAGGTCGAGCTTGGTGACATGGGCCGCCTTGGCGAACGCGGTGTCGACATCGGCCTTCACGCCGATTTCCCAGTCGTAGACCATGTTGCCCGGCGCTTCGGGGTGAACCTCGGGCGCACCCTTGTCGAATGCCTTGGCAAGGTCGACGTTCGCCGGCCTGACGTCATAGTCGACCTTGATCGCCTCGGCCGCGTCCTTGGCCTCGTCGTAGGTGTTGGCCACGACCATGGCGACGGTGTCGCCGACATAACGCACGGTATCGACCGCCATCACCGGATGGGCCGGCGCCTTGTGCGGCTGGCCATGCTTGTCCTTGACCACCCAGCCGCAGATCAGGCCGCCGACCTTGGCGTCGACCAGATCCTTGCCGGTGAAGATGTTGACCACGCCCGACATCTTTGCCGCCGCGGAAGTGTCGATGCTCTTGATCTTCGCGTGGGCATGCGGCGAACGCAGGAAATACGCGTAGGTCGCCCGTGCGAGGGGCAGATCGTCGACATAGCGACCGGTTCCCGTCAGGAAGCGCTTGTCTTCCGTCCGAAGAACGCGGGCGCCGATTCCGGAGGCGGCGGTCATGGGGCTACACTCCTGCTGACTTCATGGCCGGTGCGGCGGCCAGGATTGCCTTCACGATATTGTGGTAGCCGGTGCAGCGGCAGAGGTTGCCCTCGAGCTCGCGGCGCACCGTCGCTTCGTCGAGCTGGTAGTTGTGGCGCTTCACCATGTCGATGGCGCTCATCACCATGCCCGGGGTGCAGAAGCCGCACTGCAGGGCGTGGTTCTCCCGGAAGGCTTCCTGCATCGGATGCAGCTTGTCGGCGCTCTCGGCCAGGCCCTCGATCGTGGTCACCTTCGATCCTTCGGCCTGGACGGCCAGGATCGTGCACGACTTGATCGACTTGCCGTCGACGTGGACGACGCAGGCGCCACACTGGCTGGTGTCGCAGCCGACGTGTGTGCCTGTCATGCCGAGATGCTCGCGCAGGAACTGAACCAACAGCGTGCGCGCCTCGACCTTGCCCGAGACGGACTTGCCGTTGACGGTCATGGCGACGGAAATGGTCATTACTCTTCTCCCTTACTTATTGGTTCGGTGCGACCGCGATCGTGCGCACCCGCTGGGCGTTGAATCGACTGTCGCAAGCCGCTCCGGCGGCGGTCAAGCGAATTGCGGATGACAACCGATCCGCGCTCTGGGGGCCCACGCTCCGGCGCTAACGACTCGCAAGAAATACCACGACCAGGACCACGGCGCCGACGCCGATGACGATCCAGTGTCTGTAGCCTCGCTGCGCTGCAGCGGAAGCCGCCGGGGCGGCGGCGGCTGGCGCCGCCACGGCCTCGATGGCCTCACCCGGGGGCGGTGCTCCCACCATGGCGGTGAATTTGCTGAAGAACTCGTCGGCCAGCTTGCGGGCGGTACCATCGATCAGGCGCGCACCCACCTGGGCGATCTTGCCGCCGACCTGGGCATCGACGCTGTAGTTCAGGACCGTCTCCGCGCCGTCCTCCTTCAGGGTGACGACAGCTCCACCCTTGGCGAACCCTGCCGCCCCGCCCTGGCCCTCGCCCGAGATCTTGTAGCCATTGGGCGGGTCGAGATCCGAAAGAGTGACCTTGCCGGTGAAGCTGGCGCTGACCGGCCCGATGCGCATGCGCACCTTGGCCTTCATCTCCGTATCGGATGACTTTTCCAGCGATTCGCAGCCCGGTATGCACGCCTGCAGTATGGCTACGTCGTTGAGCGCCGCGAAAACCTTCTCGCGCGACGCGGCGATCCTGTATTCGCCCTTGATTTCCATATCGTAACTCCCGGCTGAACGCCTACCATTTGTTGGTATAGGAGTCCGGCGGCGGTTCTGCCAGTGGTTCGCGTATCGAGACGTAAATCGTCGCCAGGTACGGCACCGCCATGAGAAAGGCGAGGAAGGCGAACCAGTTGGCCTGGGTGTTCCAGAACAGTGTCTTGATGACCCAGCGGCCGCCGTCCGCCGAAACGAAGCCCCCCGCCCCGCCGTCGTTCAGTTTGACGGCTCCCTCGGTCACCAGCATGACCGCCGCCCAGAAGATCAGCAGCCCTGCCAGAACGATCTCCGGCAGAACCGGCCTAACGCGACTGAAGGTGCGGTCCATGCGCACGAACCCCTTGCTGCCGTCGTAGCCCAGCAGCCGGCCGAACGACAAAGCCTTGGCCATCCGGTCGGCCCGCGACACCGGGTCCCTGCGCAGGATGGTCAGCACCTTCCACGCCATGAGCGCGATGCTCGGGATGACGAAGCTCCAGATCGGGAAATCCCTGTAACGCCCATCGATGGCGATCTGGCGGAACCAGTCGCCGATCCGGATCGTGCCATCGTACCAGTCGATGCTGATGACGATGAGATAGAAGATGCAGAGCATCGTCAGCGCCAGGTAGAGCAACTGCGCCATGAGATCGGCGCGCCGCCAGATGCGATGGCGCGGCAATTCCCGCCATGCCCGCCACGCTTCGCGTACCCGGGCGCCGTAGAGCGAGGGATCCGCCATCCGGCCGGTGAGGCTGTCGGCGATGCCGCGCAGCAGGGCGTAGCTGAACAGCGCCAGCAGAACCGCCCAGAATACGACGCCCACCATGCGCTCGAAGTAGAAGCCGCGCGAAACGTCGATCCACGTCGCCTGGACGTAGCAGGTCGCCACCAGCTGGGCGAAGAAAGCGAA
Source organism: Reyranella sp. (assembly GCA_029946105.1). Taxonomy (GTDB): domain Bacteria; phylum Pseudomonadota; class Alphaproteobacteria; order Reyranellales; family Reyranellaceae; genus Reyranella. Next base: position 65,508 of record JAQSDW010000225.1, read on the forward strand.
GAGGAGGACGGCCTTGCGCGTCATCTTGCGGCGCTGGCTCACAAAGGCGAGCAGGAGCAGGCCTGAAACTATCGTCGAGAGCGCGAACAGTGTCCGCCAATGCGGCTCCGCCACCACGGGCTTGCCGAGCTCGAACTTGTCGCGCCGCTGCGCATCGAGCAACCCCCATGCCGCGCCAACCGTGCCTTCCTGGCGCGCCTTCCAATACTGGTCGAAGGCCTCGATGACGTTGTAGTCGAATTTTTCGCGCTCGGCGGCGGAGCGGAAGATCGAGAAGTATTTCACCTGCTCGACCCGCCCGGGCCGCGCATCCGAGCGCATGCGGCCGTCGCTCGGCCAGCCGGTCTCGCCGATCACGATCTTCTTGCCGGGGAAGCGCGCCTGCACCTTCTTGTAGATATCGATCAGGTGCTTTTCGATGCTGAGCGTGCCATCGGGCTCGCGGCGGTCGACGCCGATCGGCTCGTCCTCCCAGTACGGCAGGATGTGAACGGTGATGAAGTCGACCTCGTCCGCGAGCGACGGGTTTTTCAGCCAGAATTCCCAGACATCGGCATAGGTGACCGGCTGCGACACACGCTGCTTCACCTGGCGGATGTAGCGGCGCAGCTCGTTTGCCGTCAGATCCTTGCGCAGCAGCACCTCGTTGCCGACGATCACCCGCTCGATCGTGTCCTTGTATTTGTTGGCGTGATCGATCAGCAGGTTGATCTGCTCGAGGTTTTCCTTCTCGTTGTTGTTGAGCCATGCGCCGTGCCAGACCTTCAGGCCGTACTTGCCCGCGCGCTGGGGGACGGCCTCGAGGTTCTCGCCCGACGAATAGGTCCGCACCGCGCGAACCTTGCCCTGGATCAGCTTGAGATCCTCTTCGATCTGGTCGGGTGTCGGAAAGGTCCGGGTGAGAGGGCTCTGCCCCGGGCGATAAGGCGCGAACGACACGCTTTGCAGGGGCTCCGACGTCCAGCCGGCGATGTCCACCGGCCTGTTCGGCAACCACCACCACAGAAGATTGAGCGCGGCCACGCCCGCAAACGCGACCAGCGCTATCAGAGTTCGCATGAAGGGGGTTTTAGCAGGATCGGTTGGGCCGCGAATGGTTTTTCCGCGGCGATTGTCCCCAGCGGGCCGGCGCAGCCCCAGAGTCCCTAGGGAATCTTGCGCTGGATGCCGGCGATCGCCTGCCGGGTGATCTGGTGGCCGCGAAACAGGACGGCTTCCTTCCAGTCGTCGGTGTCGGGGTAGAACTGGCGGCGCATGGCGGCGCGGATCGGCCCGGATTCCTTGCCCAGGGGATCGCCGTACTTGTGCAACCAATGGTCGGCCCGGAAGGCCTTTTGGCCACTTTCACGGTCGAAGGTGCCGTATTCCAGCGTGCACATGGTGAGCCGGGTCTCGGGCTCCAGCAGGACGCGGTTGAGGCCGTAGTGTCCTAGCCCGTCGCGGGCCTGCGAGGCCGTCTGACCACGCTTGGATTCCGTCACCGATTCACCCCAGAAGGCACGCACCCGGCGCGACGCCGGCGTGTCGATGTCGAAATGCGTGATCGGCTCACCGTAGCCATAGGGCCCGAGGCCGGTATGGAAGTCGATCACGGCGACGTCGGCGCGGCCCTTCAGGAATTTGTCGGTGATGGCGTGCAGAGTGCGGTTGGACCAGGCGGGTCCGCCGCCGCCGAAAAACATGCCATCGGGATGGCTGTACTGGCCGCCCGATACGGCACGGAAATAGGCCACCTCGCCCACCTTCTTGCGATAGGCCGCGAGCTTGGCCTCGGCGCCCTTCGTCCCAGCCTCGCTCAGGTCCGCCGGTATGAGGAAGTCGGCGATCTCGAGATAGCCCTCGTTCACCGGATAGGGCTTGGAATGATCGACATAGTTGCGATTGAGGTCGTTGCCTTCCTCGGTCACGCGCCGCGTCCAGGCAAAGCCATAGGGGTTGATCGCATGGACGAACACCGCCGCGGTGTCCGCCGGCAGCCCGGCCGCACCAACCGTCGCCAGCCAATCGACCTGGAAACCCGAGCCGCAATAGCCTTCGACGCCATGGGTGCTGGAAATGGTAACGACGACCTTCGACGCATCGTCCGGCCCCAACCGCGCCACGTCGGTCGACAGCGCCTCCCCGCGCGGACCCTTGGATGGGTTGTCGTAACGGAAGGTCGCCGCGCCCGCGAGCCGGGCGGCGGCGAGGAACTTGTCGCGAGCCTCGCTGTAGCTGGCGGCAAAGGAATGGACGTTGCTCATCTGGGTGTCACTCACGAAACTGTCTCAGGTACGAAGGGTCAGGCCACCATCGACCACCAATTCGTGGCCGGTGATGAAGTCGGCGTCGTCAGAGGCCAGCAAAAGCGCGCCGCGGGCGATATCGATCGGCTGACCGAGCCGGCGCAGCGCCGCCTTCTTTTCCCACACCGCCCGGATCTCGGGATTGTCGAAACTGGTCTGCGTCATGCCGCTGTAGATCGCGCCCGGGCAAACGTAGTTGGCGGTGATGTTGAACTTGCCCAGTTCCAGCGCCAGCGTGCGCGTGAGCCCGCCGACGCCGGCCTTGGAGGCGCAGTAGGCCGCCAGGCCGAAATCGGTGTCGAAGGCCATCACCGAGGCGGTGTTGACGATGCGCGCCCGCCCCTTCTCCCGCGCCCTCGTTTTCAGGGTCGGTATGGCCTCGCGGCAAAGCCTGAACATCGCCCGCAGATTGACGCCGTTGACGCGATCCCAATGTTCGTCGGTCATCTCCTCGACGAAGGCACGGCCGCTGACGCCCGCGTTGTTGAACAGGATGTCGAGCGCACCGAATTTCGCCAGTGCCTCGGCAACGATGTTCTTGGGCGCGTCGTCGCCGGTGATGTCGGCGGCGAATGGGGCAATGGCGGCGTTGCCGGCATGGGTCGAGCCGATCGCCGATTCAGGCCGATCGACCGCCAGCACCTGGGCCCCCTCGTCGGCAAACAGCCTGGCCGACGCCGCGCCGATGCCGGACGCAGCCCCCGTCACGATCGCGACCTTCCCACTGAGGCGACCCACGACAGCCTCCTCAGCCGATTGTCAGGACGACCTTGCCCGTCGCCTTGCGCGACAGAAGCGCATTCATCGCATCCGCGCTCTTCTCCAACGGAAAGCGCATCGAGATATGCGGCTTCAACTTGCCCTCGCCGTACCAGGCCAGCATCTCGTCGAAATTCTTGCGCGCTTCCACGGGCTCCCGGCCGCGCCAGGCGCCGTAGAACACGCCCCGCACATCGCAGCTCTTCAGCAACGCGAGATTGGCCGGCAGCGACGGAATGCGGCCGGCGGCGAAGCCCACCACCAGCAGCCGCCCATACCAGGCGATGCAGCGGATCGACTCATCGAAAGCGTCGCCGCCGACGGCGTCATAGATGATGTCCGCGCCATTGCCGCCGGTCAGTTCCTTGACCTTGTCGCGCATCTTGTCCTTGGCGTAGTTCACGAACATCGTGGCGCCATACTTCCTGCAGACTTCCATCTTCTCGTCGGAGCCGACGGCGGCGATCACCTTCAGACCCATCAGCGCGCCCAGTTCGACGGCGGTGAGGCCCACGCCGCCTGAGGCGCCGGTGACCAGCAGCGTCTCGCCGGGCTTGTAGCTGCTGCGCTGCTTCAGCGCGTAGTACGAGGTGCCGTAGGTCATGGTGAACGCCGCACCATCGTCGTAGCTCATGTTCTTTGGCATCGGCAGCAGGCTGCCCATGTCAACGACGGCCTCGGTCGCATAGCCGCCATGACCGACCATGCCGATCACCCGGTCGCCGACCTTGTAGCTGCCCGCGCCCTCGGCCACCTCGGTGATGTCGCCCGCAATCTCGTGGCCCGGCGCGAACGGGCGCGGCGGCTTGAACTGGTACTTGTCCTGGATGATCAGCGTGTCGGGGAAGTTGACACCCGCTGCCCGCACCGCGACGCGGACCTGGCCCTTGCCCAGCGGCTTGGACGGCAACTCCACCAGCTTCAGGCTTTCTGGTCCGCCCGGAGTCTCGCTCAGCATTGCGCGCATGTCGTTTCGCTCCCAAGTCCCGATGTTTCGTCCTGTGACGCCCTTGATACGATGGCGAACCGGCCAGCGTCCATCCATGCTAGAAAGCCGGACTTTCGGGTGGAGGAATTCAGGGGACGACGATGGCAGGGCTGTATTTCGAGGAGTTCTCCGTAGGTCAGGTGTTCGAGCATCCCTGGACCCGTACCGTCACGGAGATGGACAATGTGCTCTACAGCTCGCTCACCATGAATGTGCAGCCGCTGCATATCGACGAGGAATTCGCCTCCAAGACCGAATTCGGGCAGCGCATCGTGAACAGCCTGTTCACCCTCGGGTTGATGATCGGCATTACCGTCAACGACACGACGCTGGGCACGACCGTCGCGAACCTCGGCATGACCGACGTGCGCTTTCCCAAGCCGGTCTTCCACGGCGATACGCTCCACGTGCGCAGCAAGGTGCTCAGCCTGCGCGAGAGCAAGTCGCGGCCCAAGGCGGGCATCGTCGAGTTCGCCCATACCGCCATCAACCAGCGCGGCGAGGTCGTTGCCGAGTGCACGCGTCAGGCGCTGATGCACAAGAAGCCGAAGGGCTGAGGAGAGTCATGCGTTCATTCCTGTTCGTCCCCGCCGATTCGGAGCGCAAGCTCGCCAAGGGGCCATCCTCCGGCCCCGACGCTCTCATTCTTGATCTCGAGGATTCGGTCGCCGCCGATCGCAAGCCGGTCGCCCGCGACATGGCGCTGGCTTATCTGCGCGGCGCCAACCGCACCGGGCCCAAGCTCTACGTCCGCGTAAATGCCCTCGATACCGGCCTCACGCTCGGTGACCTCGCTGTCGTCATGCAGGGCAAGCCCGACGGCATCGTCTTTCCGAAATGCGTCGGCCAGGCCAACCTCGATCTGCTGGCCAATTATCTCGACGCCTTCGAAGCGCGCGAAGGGATCGCCCCCGGCAAGACGCGGATCCTGACCATTGCGACCGAAAGCGCCGCCGCTGTGCTCGCACTCACGGCCGCACCGGCAAAGCATGCCCGATTGATGGGCCATTCCTGGGGTGGCGAAGATCTGATGGCCGACCTCGGCGCGCTGGCCAAGGGCCCGGCGCCCGGTGCCTACGACGACACCTTCAAGCTCGCGCGCACCATCAACCTGATGGCTTCCGTGGCGGCGGGCGTCACCGCCTACGATACCGTCTATCCCGACATCAAGAACGTCGATGGCCTGCGCGCCGAAGCCCACGATGCCCGGCGCATGGGCTATGGCGGCAAGATCGCCATTCACCCCGACCAGGTCGCCGTCATCCACGAGGTCTTCACGCCGAGCGCCCAGGAGATCGACTGGGCCAAGCGCGTCGTGGCGACATTCGAAGACAACCCGACGTCGGGCGTTCTCACCCTCGACGGCAAGATGCTCGACCGGCCGCATCTCGTCCTGGCGCGCCGCCTGCTGGCGCGAGCGGGGGAATGAAGGACAACTTCGGCCTCTACGACGCGCTCGCCGGGATGTTCGCCGGCGCGCGCGAATCAGTGCTGACGCTCGACGAATTCCTGGTCGGCCTGCAGGGCCGCTCCTATGCCTTCGCAATTCTGGCACTCAACGTCCCGAACTGCATTCCGACCGGCATTCCCTGGCTGTCGACGATAACCGGCGTTCCGATGCTGCTTCTGCTCGTCCAGTTCTTCGCCGGCCGGCCGGTGCCGTCCTTGCCGAGGGCGATCGGCCGCCGCGGCCTGTCCCGCGGCAAGCTCCAGACCTGCCTCGCCCGCGCCCGCCGATCCATAAGATGGCTCGAAGACACCGTGCATGCCCGCCACGAAGCCTGGGTGAACGGGCTCCCGCGGCGCATGCTGCTGCTCGCCTGGTCGGCCAACATCCTGCTGCTGGCGTTGCCTATTCCGTTCGACAACCTTTTCCCTGCCTACGCCATCCTGTTCTTCTGCTTCGCCCTGATCGAGGACGACGGCGCGATGGCCATGCTCGGCTGGCTCCTGACTCTCGTGACAGCGATCTGGACGGTGTTCCTGTTCATGGTCGGTCATGCGGCGATCACGGCCGCAATTTCGGCACTCCGAGGCTTTATCTTCGGATGACCATGACCCGACAAGTCGAAGCTCCCGCCATCCTGCTCGCAGCCCTCGAGCGCGGCGAATCTTTGCCCGCCCGTTGGTACACCGACCCGTCGATCACCGAACGGGAGATCACGCTCGTCTTCCGCAAGAGCTGGAACTACATCGGCTCCTTGTCGCAACTGAGCGCGATCGGCGATTACGTGACCGGTTATGCCGGCGGCGTGCCCGTCGTGGTCCTTCGCAACGAGCGCGGGTTGGCGGGTTTCATAAACGTCTGCCGTCACCGTCGCCACGAAGTCATGAAGGGCCGCGGCAATGCCAAGGCGATGCAGTGCGGCTATCACGCCTGGACCTACGATCTCGCCGGCGGCCTCAAGCGTGTGCCGCGTTCGGCGGCCGAACCCAATTTCCGTCTGGAAGATTTCCCGCTCCTGCCGATCCGCGCGGAGACGCTCGGTCCGTTCGTCTTCGTCAATCTCGATGCCGAGGCGCCCACGGTGCAGGCCTGCTACGGGCCGGTCCTCGACCTCATTGCACGCAGCGGCGTGGTGCTCGACACGCTCGAGCCCTACAGCCGCGAGGAATGGCGGTCGCACGCGAACTGGAAGACGATGCTCGAGAATTATCTCGAGTGCTATCACTGCGCCGTCGCCCATCCGGGCTTCAATGCAGCCATCGACGTGCGGCCCGACGTCTACACGCTCGAGGCGCACGGATATTTTTCAAGCCAGAGCGGCCAAGTGCGGGCCGCGGCCCTGCAGGGCAAAAGCAAGATCAAGCTGTACGACGTCGCCGGCACGGTGGCGGAGTCGCAGTATCATTTCCTGTGGCCGAACATGACCATCAACATCAACCCAGGGTTTCCCAACCTGTCGGTCGACATCTGGTCGCCAGACGGGCCGAACGCGACCAAGGGCATTTCCGAACAGTATTTCGGGCCGGGCGTCGACAAGGATTTCGCCGAGGAGTTGGTCGCCTTCAACAAGCAGGTCGCCACGGAAGACGACACGCTGACCGATTCAGTGCAACGCGGCCTTCTCGGCGGTCTGCCCGACCGTGGCCGGTTCCTGACCAACAGCGAGCATCTCGTCATCCATTTCCAGAAGATGATCGTCAACGCGGTAGGCGGCGCCTAGTAGGAGCGCGGCAACCCGAGCACGTGTTCGGAAACGAAGTTCAGGATCATGTTGGTCGAGATCGGCGCAACCGTGTAGAGCCGCGCCTCGCGGAACTTCCGCTCGATGTCGTATTCCTCGGCGAAGCCGAAGCCGCCGTGCGTCTGCACGCACATCTCGGCGCACGCCCACGAAGCCTCCGACGCCAGCATCTTGGCCATGTTGGCTTCCGCGCCGGCATTGATGCCGGCCTCGTACATGGAAGCCGCCTTGCGCACCATCAGGTCCGCCGCCTCGATCTGCGTATAGGCGCGCGCGATGGGATACTGGACGCCCTGGTTCTGGCCGATCGGGCGGCCGAACAGCTTGCGCTCCTTGGCATAGTTCACCGCCCTCTCGATGAACCACTTGCCGTCGCCGATGCACTCCGAGGCGATCAGCACGCGCTCGGCGTTCATGCCGGAGAGGATATAGCGGAAGCCCTGCCCCTCCTCGCCGATCAGGTTCTCGGCCGACACCTCCATATTGTCGAAGAACACTTCGGTGCTGTTGTGGTTCATCATCGTGCGGATCGGCCGGATGGTGAGGCCCTTGCCCAGCGCCGTCCGCATGTCGACGAGGAACACCGACAGGCCTTCCGTTTTCTTCTGGGTCTGTTCGCGCGGCGTGGTGCGGGCGAGCAGCAGCATCAGGTCGGAGTGCTCGGCGCGGCTGGTCCACACTTTCTGTCCGTTCACAACATAGGTGCTGTTGTCCTTCTTCACCGCCGTGGTGCGCAGGCTGAGCGTGTCGGTGCCGCTGCTCGGCTCGGTCACGCCGAAAGCCTGCAGGCGCAGTTCGCCGGTGGCGATCTTCGGCAGGTAGCGTTCCTTCTGCTCCTTGCTGCCATGCCGCAGTACCGTGCCCATGATGTACATCTGGGCGTGGCAGGCCGCGGCGTTGCAGCCGGCCTTGTGGATCTCCTCCAGCACCGCACTCGCCGCCGAGATGCCGAGCCCTGCCCCCCCATACTCCTCGGGAATCAGGATCGACAGCCATCCTGCTTCAGTCAGCGCCTTCACGAACGCCGTCGGATAACCACGCTCGCGGTCGAGTTCGCGCCAGTAGGCACCGTCGAACTTCAGGCAGAGCTGGCGAACCGCGTCGCGGATTTCGGGATGGGTCGGGGCGTAGGGATTTTCCATGGCGGCGCAAACTAGTCCGCTCCCTCCCCGCACGCAATGCGGCCGAGTTCGTCGACCAGCGGGCCATGAACTTCCGGTCCGAAGCCGTCGACCGTCGGCTCGCGGCGCGCCGTGACACCGTCGACCGCGCCTGCCTTTTCGACGATCGCGCGCGTGACCGCGAGGTCGCGTTCCGCCGTCAGGAACTTTCCAATGATCGGCCTCCAGTCGGCGCGCAACACCGCCAGCGCCGCCATCAAGCCGTAGGCTCCCCAATTCGAGACGCCTGCGACGACGAGGTGGTCGCACGAGGTGACACAGGCGATCTCCGCGCCATTCGGCACCGTCCGCGCGATCAGGCCCGCCGGCAGCTTGCCCATGCCGATCTCGTTGCCACCGTCACCGACCGCGAGCTTCACCCAAGGGCCGCCAATGAACAGATCGTCGAGTGGCGCCGTCCAGGGCGAGACGTCGACGCCGCGCATGTTGCGCGGCCGGCCGTTGACGCTGCGACCACAGCGCTCGATCGCGATGGCATGGCTGAGGCCGGCCTGCCGCCACGCGGCCGACAGGCGATCGAGGCCCGACCGGTCGTCGACGCCGACTTCATCGACCGCGACACCGCCGCCGGCGGCCTCGACAGCCACGCGCACCGCTTCCGCGCAAGGCGTGTCGACGGCGATCCGGGCCGGCACGCCGCAAGTGGCAAGCGCTGCGGCCAGCAGCGCAGTCCCGATCGGGCCATCGGTTTCAGGTGCTGCCACCTCATCCCGGGGCACGAAAAATCCGGTGATGAAGCCGACACTCTTCGCCGTCGACAATTCCCCTGCCGCATCGCCCAACCCTCCGCGGTTGGCCGTGATGAGGTCATGCGTCTTACGCCCGACATCGCGGCAGACCAGCGCCTCGATGGCGGCAATCCTCTGAACCAGCTCATTTCTCCTTGGCGACATACACTCCCGTCCAATCCGGTGGCGAGTCGTCGACCAAACCGTCGATCCGCACTCGCATCATTGCGTAGTATCCATCAGTCCAACCGGCCTTGTCCGAAGCCGCCTGGCAGGCATCGATCATGCCCAACGCCTCGGCAAAGGCGCCAACGCGATAAAGCGCCAACAACGATTCCTGTTGTTCCTTCAGTTCCCGAAATGCGGGAGTCTGCGCCAACTCAGAATCACCCAGCAGCGCGTAGACGCGCTCCGGCTCGGTCTTCCCCTTTACAATAACCAGGTCGAGTTCGAGCGTTGCGAAGTCCGCGATTTGTGCCGCTGTATTGCTGCCAACAATGATCCCGACCGCATAGGTCTTGCACAAGCCTTCGAGCCGCGAAGCAAGATTGACTTCATCACCAAGGCACGAATACGTGAAACGCTGCGACGACCCGAAATTTCCAACCGACGCATTGCCGGTATTGAGGCCAATGCCGATGTTCACCGGTATATGGCCACGGCCTTCACCTTCGGCTTCGGCCTTCCACTCCTCATTCAAGCCGACAAGCCGTGCCTGCATTGCCAGCGCCGTGCGGCACGCGTGCGCAACATGACCCTCGACGGGCATGGGCGCATTCCAGAACGCCATGATCGCATCGCCCATGTACTTGTCGATCGTCCCCTTGTTGTCGAGGATGAGGTCGGTCATGGGTGTCAGAAAGCGATTCATGAATCGCGTGAGGCCTGGCGGATCGAACTGCTCGGAGATCGTGGTAAAGCCGCGAACGTCGGTGAACATCACGGTGATCTCACGCATCTCGCCGCCCAGCTGCAACAGCTCCGGGTTCTGAGCGAGCTGCTCCACGACGGCAGGCGACAGATAGTGCGAGAACGCGCCGCGGATCTCGCGCCGGTCGCGTTCCGCTTGCATGAAGGACAGCACCGAACCGCTGACATAGATCACCGCCAGCGTGGCCGGCGGATATATCGGGTCGAACAGCGTTTGCAGTTCAGAATAGGCAAACCACGGGATCAGGATGCCGGCGCCTATGAACACCACGGCGACGAGGGCCATCTTGGCGGCCGACAATCGCGGCATCAACCACACGAACAACAGTCCGACCGCCGCGAGATAGAGGAATTCGGCGCCATGGCTCCAATCCGGCCGCGCCAGGAATTTTTGTTCGATCATCTGTTCCAGGAGCTGCGCGTGGATCTCCACTCCAGGGACGCCTTCCTGAATCGGCGTGTTGCGTATGTCCTTGAGTCCGGTCGCACTGGTCCCAACCAGCAAGATCCGGCCATCCAGTTCACCTGCCGGGACTTGGTCGGCGAGGACCGTTTTCGCCGAGATGAACCTGCGCTCGTGATGGCCCGTGTCCCAAAGCGCAATTCTCCCGCGATCATCCGTCGGCACCACCACAGCACCGACCTTGATGGAAACAATCCCGGTGCTCTGGCCAAAGGATTCCTCACCGTTGGCGCCGGACGACTTGATCAAATAGGTGCTCGCTCCCTGGGCGACCCGCAGCGCCTCCATCGCGATCGACGGAAAGACGCCTGTCTGGTCCTTGAGCCGGAACATCAAAGGCACGCGACGAACGGTTGCGCTCTCACGGGCGGTATTGACGCTGCCGTTGCCCTTTGCAGCTGCCACCAGCTGCTCCAGCGACTTCACCGTGGCGAGTTGCATGGGCAGAAACCGGGCGGGGTCGTCGCCAGCGAAGGCAACGCCAAAGAACCGGCGAGGTGGATCCTTGCTGCCCCTCGGATCGAAACCGAAGCCCGCCACGACGCGGGACCGGCTTATTGCAGCCGCAAAGGTCGCGTCGTTGTCCTGGGCCGTCGCGAGCCGTCGAGCTGCTTCAGGATCGCCAAATCCGCCCAGGGTGGCCCCCATCCTGCTCGCCGATGAACGGTCGGCTTCCGCGAAGATCACGTCGAACGCTATGACCGCGGCACCCTGCTTGGTGAGCTTTTCGACAAGCTGGGCAATGATGTCGCGTGGCCATGGCCACTGCCCGTGCGCCGCAAGCGCAGCTTCGTCGATGTCGATGATACGGACGGGTGTTTCGGGCAAAAATTCACGAGGCTGAATTTGCTGAAAGGTGTCGAAAGCCACACTGCGCAAATTCTGCAGTGGCCCTGGATCGGCAGCACGCATGAAGAGCGCGCCGACCAAAACGAGTAGTGTCACGATGAAGGGGGCACGCTGCGCATTCTTTCGGCCGAACAACCAGCTCATGCGCATCGGATGACATCCCCCTCCCAAGGGCGAGACTTTAGGGAACGGCGTGCGTTAAGCCAAATGGCGCACCTTGTTGTCCGAAGCCGACGCACCGGACATCACGACGCCGCAACGCAACCTTAAGCTTTTGTATTTGCTTACCTTTTCGACAATCGTCAGGCATGACAGCCGCTTGCGCGGATTGGCGCCGCCAGTGGTTTCCTGTTGTTGCTTTACGAAGTGGCGGTCGCCAAGCCATATGGTGCACCTTGTCCGCTCCAAATAAACAGGCCGCCCTGCACGGCATCTACCTGAAGATGAGCGCACTGGTGCTGTTCTGCACCATGGATGCCATGGTGAAGGGGCTCGGCGACACCTACGGCTCGTTCCAGCTCATGCTGTTTCGCAGCGCCATCGCGATGGTGCCGGTGGCAGTCCTGATCTGGCGGGCCGGCGGGCTCAAGATCGTGCGCGCCAACAGGCCGTGGCTTCAGGCCTTCCGTGTTTGCGTTGGTTTCGGCAGCCTGCTCGGCTTTTTCTACGTTTTCCCGCGCATGCCCCTGGTCGACGCCTATGCGATCTCGTTCGCGGCCCCCCTCTTCATGGTGGCGTTGTCCGTACCGCTGTTGGGCGAGGCCGTGGGATGGCGGCGCTGGAGCGCAGTCGCGGTCGGCTTCGCCGGCGTGCTGATCATGCTCGATCCCTGGGGTATGGAGATCCACGCCGTCTCGCTGATTCTTCTGGCCGCGACCTTCTGCTACGCGCTGTCGACGGTCCTGGTCCGTCTGCTGAGCCGCCACGACCACGATGTCGTCACGCTCTTCTGGTTTTCGCTGGCCGCGAGCGCCGTGTCGCTGATCGGGGCCATCCCGGAGTGGATCTGGCCGGCCCCATTGGATTGGGTCTGGCTGATCCTGCTCGGCCTGTTGGGCGGCGTGGCCCAGATCCTGATCACCCGCGCCTGGCGGCTGGCGCCGGCGGCTGTCCTGGCACCTTTCGACTACACCTCGATCGTGCTTGCGGTTCTGTTCGGCTACCTCTGGTTCCGGGAAGAGCCGTCATGGACGGTCTGGCTCGGCCTTCCCCTGGTCATTGGCTCCGGTCTCTACATCCTCCACCGCGAGCGTGTTCGCGCCCACCAGAAGACGTCATAGGGCGCGCTTTGCCCATACCAGCGCTGAGGATATTGCCGACTTCATTACCGAGCATTGACGAACGGCCTCTCCAACCACATCTTGTAGGCATGATTGACACATCCTTTTCCGTCACCGAGAGCGCCGCCAAGCGGATCGCCTTCCTTGCCTCCAGGGAAGCCAAGCCCGTCATGATGCGGGTGGCCGTGCTGGGCGGGGGCTGTTCGGGATTCCAGTACAATTTCTCCTTCGAGGATGCCCGCGGCGACGATGACCTCGTGATCGAGCGCGATGGCGCCGCCGTGCTGGTCGACAGCACCTCGCTGGAACTGCTCAAGGGCAGCCAACTCGACTACGTCGAGGAAATGGTCGGTGCCTCGTTCCAGGTGAAGAACCCGAACGCGACCTCGTCCTGCGGCTGCGGCAACTCCTTCAGCGTGTGATTCGGCCGCGATGAAGATCGCGACCTGGAACGTCAATTCCGTCCGCAAGCGGACCGGAAACCTGGTTTCATGGCTGCAGCTGGCCAAGCCCGACATCGTCGTCCTGCAGGAGATCAAGGCGCAGGAGCCGACGTTCCCCAGGCTCGAGATCGAGGCCGCGGGCTACAAGATGGCGATCGTGGGCCAGAAGGGCTTCAACGGCGTCGCCCTCCTCTCCCTGCATCCGTTCGACGTGACGGCCCGCGCCCTGCCCGGCCATGTCGACGACGAGCCCGCCCGCTACATCGAAGGTCGCGTTTTCACGCCGCGCGGTCCCCTGACCGTGGGCGGCATCTACCTGCCCAACGGCAATCCCATCGGCACCGAGAAGTTCGCCTACAAGCTCGCCTGGATGGAACGCCTGCTCGGCCACGCCCGCGAGTTGCTCGCCCGCGAGGAAATGTTCGTTCTGGGCGGCGACTACAACGTCTGCCCCACCGAAATCGATGTCTACGACCCGAAGGCTTTCGCCAACGACGCGCTTTGCCAGCCCGAGTCGCGGGCGGCGCTGCGCAAGCTTCTCAACCTCGGCCTGACGGACGCGATCCGTTCCTTTCATGCCGACAGCGAGTGCTACACCTTCTGGGACTATCAGGCTGGCGCCTGGCAGAAGGGCAACGGCCTCAGGATCGATCACCTGCTGCTCTCGCCGCAGGCCGCCGACCGGCTCGCCGCCGTGGGCATCGACAAGGCCGAGCGCGGCAAGACCGAGCCGTCCGACCACGTTCCGGTGTGGTGCGAGCTCGACGTCGCGGCTTAGGGCGATCAAGGGAGCGCGAAACTCCAGTTGCGCTCATCCTTTGCCCATCGACGAAGAGCTTGAGCGCCACTGGAGTTGCGCGCTCCAATGAAATCGTGTCGCTCTACTCCGCGCCGGCGCCGATCACGCCGCCGTCGGCAATGATGCATTGGCCGCAGACGAAGGCACCGGCTTTCGAGGCGAGGAAAACCGCCACGCCGCCGATGTCGTCGGGCTGTCCGATGCGCTTCAGCGCCGCCTTGTTCTCCTGGGCACTACGGATCTGCGGATTGTCCCACAGGGCCTTGGCGAAGTCGGTCTGGATCAGGCCGGGCGCGATGGCATTGACGCGGATGTTGTGCTTGCCCCACTCCATGGCGAGCGACTTCACCAGCGACAGGTCGGCGGCCTTCGACATGTTGTAGGCGGCGATATGGGCGGAGCCGACCAGCGCACCGATCGACGACACGACGATGAAGGCGCCGTCCTTGCGCTCGGCCATCTCCGGTCCGACCATGTTCATCAGCCACAGGTTCGACATGACGTTGTTCTGCATGATCTTCTGGAACACTTCGTCCTTCAGGCCGGTGAGCGGCCCGAAATAGGGGTTCGACGCGGCGTTGCAGACCATGATGTCGATCTTGCCGTAGGCCTTGCGCGCCTCGGCGACCAGGTTCTCGAGCTGGGCCTTCTCGGAAATGCTGGCAGCCACCGCGGTTGCCTCGCCACCCTTCGCCTTGATGCCCTTCACGACCTCCTCGCAGGCCGGCAGCTTGCGACTAGAGACGACGACCTTTGCGCCGTGCGCGGCCATCTGCTCGCAGATCGACCGGCCAATGCCGCGGCTGCCGCCGGTGACGACAGCCACCTTGCCCTTTAGGTCGAACATCATCGTAATTCTCCCGGTTTCGCTTTTGCCGACCTTAGCGGCGCGCGGGCGAACAGCGCAATCAACTCGATATGCGGCGACCACAGGAACTGGTCGATCGGCAGGAGTTTCTCCAGCCGGTATCCGCCCTCCTGGAGAACATGCGCATCACGGGCAAAGCTGCCGGGATCGCAAGAGCCATAGACGATCCGTGGCACCTTCGAACGCGCGAGCTCGACCGATTGCGCCGCGGCACCCGCGCGCGGCGGATCGAGGACCACCGCATCGAAGGCATCGAGCTCGGCCGCCATCAACGGATTGCGGAACAGATCGCGGTGCACCGCCGTCAACTTGGCCCCACCAAACTTCCGGCCCGATGCTTCTACCGCCGCCACCGATGGCTTGTCACTTTCGTAGAGCGTCGCGCGCCACGCCCGCCCCACCGTGAGCGTCCCGATGCCCGCAAACAGGTCGGCCACCCGCTTGGCATCGCCGATCCACGACGCTGCGGCCTCGCGCATCGCCTGTTCCGCCCGCCGCGTTGCCTGCAGGAAGGCGCCGGGCGGCAGCTCCACGGCGGCATCGCCGAGCGTGACGCGCGGCTGGCGGCGCGTCACCAGCGGCTCTGCCTTTGTCCGGTCACCCCAGCTCAGACGCGCCAGATCGGCGCTCTCGGCGAAGGCCACGAGCTTATGGTTGTTCTCGAGCGACAGAGCGAACCGCTTGTGCGGCCGCACCAGCACGTCGAGACCGGCGTCGGTATCGTTCACGACGGCATCGGCCGATCCGCCCTCGGGCAGGATGCCGGCCAGCACGGCGCGCAGCGGAGGCAGCAACGCCGCCAGCCTGGGTGTGACGACGAAGCATTCCTCGACATCGACGATTTGCTGACCGGCGCGCTCATGGAAGCCCGCCAGAGCCCGCCGCCTCTGCCGGCGCACGACGAAGTCGGCGCGTCGGCGCTCGTTCGGCAAGCCGGCGAGCGCCGGCTCGAAGGCCGGCACCACGACGCCGCGCTGCGTCAGCGCCCGCGCGATCAGTTCGTTCTTCCAGCCGGCATAGATGTCGCGGCGCCAATGCTGAAGTGCACAGCCGCCGCAGACGGTGAAATGCCTGCAGGGAGCGGGCTCGCGATGGCGCGAGGGCGACAGCACCTCGACGAGATCCGCCACGATGCCCTCGCCGCGCTTGTCGCGTGGTTCGGCTTCGACGATCTCGCCGGGCAGGGTGAAGGGCACGAAGTAGCGCTGCCCGTTCTCTTCCGCGACCCCGTCGCCGCGCGCGCCGATTTCGAGGATGTTGAGCGTGACGGTCACGCTACGCTCAGCCGAGCCAGCTCTTCGCCGGCCTCATTTCGCCGACCAGCAGGCCGACGACGTTCTTGATCGCAGGATGGAGGATTTCGTCGCGCTGCTCCGCGGGCAGGACGCCGAGATGGTCGAGCAGCGCGGCCATGGCGACTTCGGACGCGCGTCCGGCACCGTCCCACATCTTGATCGCGACCCCGAGGCCCAGCGTCGGCAGCATGGCGCAGAACACGCCTTCCGCGCCGGTCTTCACCTGGGCCACGCCCGGCAATGCGCCGTTGATGCGGGTGCAGAACCGGCCGCTGCCCGCGACCATGAAGGGCTCGGCGTTCATCGCCGCCCGGATTCGGGTCGCTGCTTCCGCATGCTTGTTCGACAGTCGCGACGGCTCGGCCATGCTGGCCATCGCCCGCGCCAGGCTCCTGAGCGGCGTGGCGAGCGTGGGAATGCCGCAGCCGTCGGTGCCGTGGGGAAAGGCATGGGCGTCGGCGCCACAGAGATCGCTCATGACGTCGCGCAGGCGGCGCTGCACCGGATGGTCGTACTTGATGTAGCCCTTGGTCGGCTCGCCATACTGCACGGCCGTGGTCAGGAAGCCGCTGTGCTTGCCCGAACAGTTGTTGAAGGCGGCCGTCGGTATCGCATTCGCGCGGATCAGCGCCTCGACGGTCTGCGGCAGACGCGGCGCGTGCGTGCCGCACTCCAGATCGCTCTCGCCGAGGTCGACCTTCTTCAGCCAGGCCCGCACCGTCTCGACGTGCCGCGTCTCACCGTTGTGCGAGGCGCAGGACAGCGCGATGTGCTCGTTGCCGAGGCCAAAGCGCTCGACCGCACCGCTTTCGACGAACGCCATCGCCTGGATCGGCTTGTTGGCGGAACGCGGCAGGATGGGCGTGTCGATGTCGCCCCAGGAAGCGACGACCGTACCGTCGGGCTTGACGACGGCGGCGATGCCCTCATGCCGGCTTTCGACGACAGGACCGCGTGTGACCTCGATGACGACTGCATTCTTGCTCACGCGCTCCGCTCCAGTTTGACGACTGTGACATTGTCCTGATGGTCCTTGGCCAGGGCCAGCACGGCCTCGACCAGGCCACTCGCGGGTCGCGCGGCCGCAGCCAGGATCTGCTCGTCCGTCAGGGTCTGCACCCCGTCACTGCACAGCAGCAGCGTGTCGCCGCCGCCGAGCTGGCGGCTGCCCTTGTCGATCAAGGTCAGCGGATCGCCCATGACCGCCTCGCGCAACGTATGGCGGCCGGGATGGTGCTCGGCCTCTTCCGCCGTCAGCATGCCACGCTCGACCAAGGCAGCGATCTGCGGTGCCATCGAATGATCGGCGTTCAACCGCACGAGCTTGCCTGCCGTCACGAGGTAGAACGGCGAATCGCCGACGCTGATCCAGCGGACCTCGTCGCCGCGAACGAGGGCCGCCACGACCGTGGTACCCATGCCGTTGAGGTCGGGCTTGCCCGCTGCACCGATCCGCACCGCCTCGTTGGCGTCGTTCAAACCGTCGTCCAGGCCGCCGCCCTGCTCGACCGCATGGACGAAGGCAGCGACGGCGAGCTTGCTCGCAACCGCGCCGCCGGCGTGGCCGCCCATGCCGTCGGCGACCATGGCCAGCAACGAGCCGTCGCCCAATCTCACCAACGCCCAGCTATCTTCCTGGTAGGGCCGCTTGCCCTGGTGCTGGCTTCCGTCGCCCTGCCACTGCGCCGCCATGCCTAATGCCAGACCGCCAGCAGCTTGCTGAGGCCGCGCAGCGTGAAGCTCCGCCGCCATGCCGGCGCGTCCTTCTCCGGAAGTTTCAGGTTGGGCAGACGTTCGATCAGCGCGGTGAAGGCCAGTTCGGCCTCATGGCGCGCGAGCTGGGCACCGAGGCAATGGTGGATGCCGCCGCCGAACGACAGCGGACGGATGTTCTGGCGGCCGACGTCGAGCCTGTCGGGATCGGCATACTGCGCCGGATCCCGGTTGGCCGCGCCCAGCAGCATCACGATGCTCTCTTGCCCGGATATCGTCACGCCGCCGACCTCGACATCTGTATGGGTAACGCGGCCGGTGATCTGCACCGAGGAGTCGTAGCGCAGCAGTTCTTCGATCGCGTTGGGGATCAGCGTCGGATCGGCCTTGAGCCGCTCCCACTGATCGGGGTGGCGATGCAGCGCCAGCAGGCCGTTGCCGATCAGGTTGGTGGTGGTCTCGTGGCCGGCGCCGAACAGCAGGCCGATATTGGCTTCCAGTTCCGCGGCGCTGAGCTTGTCGCCGGCTTCCTCGGCGCGCACCAGTTCGGTCGTGAGATCGTCCTTGGGCTCGCGGCGACGCAGCTCGCAGAGCTGGTTGAAATAGATGCCGGCCATCTTGGTGTTCATGTTGGCCTGGTCGAGTTCGGCGCGGGTCATCGGGACCGGCTCGAGGATGCGGCCATTGACGTTGCTGCTGGCCAGAAACGGCGCACGGTGCTCCTCGGGGATGCCCAGCATGTCGCAGATCACGATCACCGGCAGGCGGTGCGCGAGGTCGCGCATCACGTCCATCTCGCCCTTGTCGATCACGCGATCGAGCTGCTCGTCGACCAGCGCCCGGATGCGGGGCCGCATGTCGGCGACGCGACGGGCGGTGAAGGCCTTGGTCACCAGGCCGCGCAGCCGTGTGTGATCGGGCGGATCCTGCACCAGCATGGTGTTGGCGAGGTTGGCGATGGCCGGCTCGTCCATCCGGTCGGTGCCGTAGCGGCGGGTCATGTTGCCCACGAAGTCCTTGCCGAACCGGCGGTCGCGCAGTGCGAAGGCCACGTCCTCGTAGCGCGTCATCAGCCAGAAGCCCTGTGGCGTCTTGAAGACCGGCGCCGTCTCGCGCATCGCGCGATAGAAGGGATAGGGGTCGGCGATGAAGGCGGGATCGAGCGGATCGAAGGCCGGCGGGGCGCGATCCAGGGTCGGTGGGGTCATGTCGTTCATGCCACTTTCTCTAGCATGAACTCCCTTGCGGCGCGACCGAACTGGGCCCTAGCATCGTCGACATGTTTGCACTGACCCAGGGCCTGCGCCGCGCCGTCCAGACTAAGCCGAACGGCATCGCCACGAATTTTGCCGGGCGACGCCGCACCTGGCAGGAGTGCGCCGAGCGTGTGAGCCGCATCGCGGGCGCCCTATCCGCATTGGGCGTGCGCCGCGGCGACCGCGTCGCCATCCTGGCGCTGAACAGCGATCGCTATTTCGAGCTGATGTACGCCATCCCCTGGATCGGCGCGGCCATGGTGCCGCTCAACACGCGGCTCGCGGGGCCCGAGATCGAGTATGTCCTGGCCGACTCGGGCGCGGTCGCCCTGTTCGTGGACGGCGCGATGGCCCATCACCTGACCGCCCTCGACGGCAAGATGCCGACGGTGCGCGAAGTCGTCTGGCTCGACGACATCGCCTCGCCCGAGGGCATCCTGCGCTTCGAGGACCTCGCGGCCTACGAGGTGGCCGACGATGCAGGCGCCGCCAACGACGATCTCGCCGGCCTCTTCTATACCGGTGGCACGACCGGACGCTCCAAGGGCGTGATGCTCACCCACACCAATCTGGTGGTAAACGCGCTGAATGGTGTGGCCGGCATCGGCTTCACCGCCGAGGCGACCTACATCCATTCCGGCGCAATGTTCCATCTCGCCGATGGCGCCTCGACCTTCGGCGTCACCCTGTCGGGCGGCCGCCACGCCTTCGTGCCCCGCTTCGAGCCGGTCGAGGTTCTGCAGACCATCCAGACCGAGAAGGTCACTCACGCGCAGTTCGTGCCGACCATGATCAACATGCTGGTGAATCACCCGCGCTTTTCCGAGTTCGACATCTCCACCCTCTCCTTCATTCTTTATGGTGCCTCGCCGATGCCCGAGGGCGTGTTGCGCAAGGCCCTCAAGGTCATGCCGCATGTTCGCCTGATGCACGCCTACGGCATGACCGAGGCGGCGCCGATCGTGACCCTGCTCGACCCGCGCTACACGACCCTCGATGGGCCGTTCGCCGGCCGGCTGAAGTCGTGCGGCCAGGCGGCGCTGGCCTGCGAGGTCAAGGTGGTCGATGCCGACCGCCAGCCGGTGCCCAATGGCACGGCGGGCGAGCTTGCCATCCGCGGCGCCAACATCATGAAGGGTTACTGGAACAAGCCCGACGAGACCGCGGCCGTGCTCGAGAACGGCTGGTACTATTCCGGCGACGGCGCCACCATGGACGACGAAGGCTTCGTCTATATCGTCGATCGGCTGAAGGACATGATCATCTCGGGCGGCGAGAACGTCTACTCGGCCGAGGTCGAGAACGCGATCTCGCTGATCCCCGGCGTCAGCGAAGTCGCGGTGATCGGCATTCCCGACGAGCAATGGGGCGAGCGGGTCCACGCCATCATCGTGCCCAGGCAAGGTTCCAACCTGACCCAGGACGAGATCATGGAGCACTGCCGCCAGCAGATCGCGGGCTACAAGTGCCCGCGCAGCGTCGACTTCCGCGACACGCCCCTGCCGCTGTCGGGAGCGGGCAAGGTCCTGAAGCGCGAGTTGCGCGAGCCCTACTGGAAGGGTTTTACCAAGGCCGTGAACTGAGCGGACGGCGCTTCAGGACTGTTGTTGCTTGCTGTGCGGAAAGAGCAGCGACTGGAGGAAGCTCAAGACGAACCAGACCGCCAGGAACGCGATGCATTCGAGCGCGAAGCTCTTGAACTTGAAGAAGAACTCGGCGACGCCGAACGAGATCAGGAATGGGATCGCCTCTTGTTTGACCGCAATTCGAAGGCCAAGGTCCTTGATCAGTGAAAACATCGTTATCCCCCGGTTGCACAACATGAGACTGCAACGACATTCAAGGCGCTTGGCTGGACGAATTCAAGCCAATCCGATGTACTCCTGAAATGCCCACCATCCCCTACTACGACTGGATTGCCCATCACGCCGGTCGCCGCCCCGCGCAGCTCGCCATTCACGACCTGCAGACCCATCGCAAGTTCAGCTACGCCGACGTCGATCGCCGCACGAACCGGCTGACCGCGGCGCTCGCCGCCCTCGGCATCGGCCGCGGCGACCGCGTCGCGCTACTCGCCCCCAACTGCGCCGAGTATTTCGAGCTGCAGTTCGCCTGCGGCCGGCTGGGGGCGATCATGCTGCCGCTCAACTGGCGTCTCACCGTGCCGGAGCTCGAATACATCCTGGGCGATTCGACGCCCAAGCTGCTGGTCCACGACAAGGCCTTCGCTCAACAGGCCGCCGCCCTCTCCAAACATCGGCTCGAGATCGACCACGACAGTCCCGACAGCGCTTACGAACGCGCCCTTGCCGCGGCCCCCGCTGCGCCCCCGCCGGCGGCCCTTACCCACGATGACATCGCCATGGTGATGTACACGTCGGGCACCACGGGGCATCCGAAGGGCGCGATCATCACCCACGGCATGGTGTTCTGGAACTGCGTCAACCTCGGCATCCCGGCCCTGATCACGCCCGAAACCGTGCAGCTCGTGGTGCTGCCGCTGTTCCATACCGGCGGCCTCAACTGCTACGCCAACCCGGTGCTGCATGCCGGCGGCACCATCCTGGTCATGCGCGCCTTCGATCCCGGCCAGGCGCTCGACTATCTCTCCGATCCGGCCTTCGGCATCACCCACTTCTTCGCCGTGCCCGCGCCCTATCAATTCATGATGCAGCATCCGAAGTTCCAGGGTGCCGATCTCTCACGCCTCAGGATCGCGGGCGTCGGCGGCGCGCCCTGCGCGCTCTCGATCCTCGAGACCTGGACGGCGCGCGGCGTGCCGCTGGTCCAGGGTTGGGGCATGACCGAGACCAGCCCGGCCGGCACCATGCTCGATGCCGTCGATGCCATCCGCAAACTGGGCTCGGCCGGCAAGGCGATGATGCATACCGCCATCCGCATCGTCGATGACGAGAGCCACGACGTGCCCGCGGGCGGCATCGGCGAGCTCCTGATCAAGGGCCCCAACATCACGCCGGGCTACTGGAACAAGCCCGAGGCCACGAAGAGTTCCTTCACCGACGGCTGGCTGCACACCGGCGACGCCGCGCGCCGAGACGACGAAGGCTTCGTCTACATCGTCGACCGCTGGAAGGACATGTACATTTCGGGCGGCGAGAACGTGTATCCGGCCGAGGTCGAGAACGTCCTGTTCCAGCTCCCCCAGGTGGCCGACGCCGCGATCATCGGCGTGCCCAACGAGCGCTGGGGTGAAGTCGGCATGGCCATTATCGTGCGCAAACCCGATCAGGCGCTGGAGGAAGGCGACATCATCCGCCACTGCCTCGCGCGCCTCGCCAAATTCAAGGTGCCGCAGTCCGTCGCTTTCGTCGACGTGCTGCCGCGCAATGCTACGGGCAAGGTGCTGAAGCGCGAACTGCGCCTGCAGTTTGCTCCCTAGACTAAAGGCACGTAGTCGTATTCGCCGACACCCTGCAGAATCAGGAAGGTGAGCGAGGTCTTGCCGGCATTCGTCACCAGATGCGGCCGGCCGGCGATCGCCACGAAGCTCTCGCCGACGCCCAGCCGCACGTCCTGCTTGGGGTTCTGCAGAAAGAGCCGCATCTCGCCCTCCAGCACATAGAAAGTGTCGCTGATACTGGTGTGGAAGTGCCACGGCACGGTCTGGGTCGGCGAAAGCTGCAGTTCGCTGATCCGGAACCCCGGCCGCTCGGCATGGCGCGCCCGGCGCTCGACCTCGTAGAGGTGGCTCGCGTCCTTGACCGGCTTCAGTCTCTCCTGGGTCTGCATGTTCGCTCCTCCCGCCTCCCATGTCCCGCCTCCACGACCCGTGGAGGTCGAATGTCCCACCACATCGGCATCAAGACATTGTAACAACTCGACTTTTGAGCTGCGACAGGATGCGCCCGATGCGCGGCAAAAGCGTGCATTTTTTGAATCGCTTTTTCCTTCGCCGCAACGCATCAAGACGCTGTGAGGCGAGCCCCAAAATCCTCACGAACGGGCTCGCCAACAACACTAGGAATTTAATCGGAATTCAGTAGGAAGTCAATGCTCACGATCTATGGCGTCTACCGTTCGCGCGCATCGCGCAACATCTGGCTGGCCAACGAACTCGGCCTCGCCTTCAAGCACGTGCCGGTCACGCAGCACTATCGCCTGAGCGACGCCGCGGCGCCCGGCGCGCCACTGAATACCCGCTCGCCGGAATTCCTGAAGGTGAACCCCAACGGCCACATTCCCTCGATCGACGACGATGGCCTGGTGCTGCACGAGTCGCTGGCGATCAATCTCTACCTCGCCAGGAAGCACGGCGGCCCCCTCGCCCCGGCGACCCTCGCCGAGGATGGCGAGATCGGCATGTGGGCACTGTGGGCGGCGACCGAGGTCGAGCCCCATGCCCTGAATATCATCTATCATCGCCTCGGCGGCGCTCCGGGCGGCGTGAAGGATCCCGCGATCGGCGACGCCGCCGTCGCGGCACTGAGGGGACCTTTCTCGGTGCTCGACCGCGCGCTGGCCAAGACCGGCTTCCTGGTTGGCGGCCGCTTCACCGTGGCCGACATCAACGCCGCCGAGATCGTCCGCTATGCCCAGCCCGCACCCGAGCTCTTCGAGGCCGCCCCGCGCGTAAAAGCCTGGCTTGCGGCCTGCCAGGCCCGCCCCGCCTTCAAGAAAATGTGGGAAGCTCGTGACAAGGAGCCGGCGTAGCCTTTCGGACACGCAGGACCTTCTCGCCGTGGAAATCGACAGGACTCTCCTGGCCAAGCTGTTGAGCATGACCGACAGCGCCCATGATGCCGAGGCGTTGGCAGCGATCCGCAAGGCCAATCAGCTTTTGCGGTTCCAGTCTGCGACCTGGTCGGATGTCCTCGAGACATCCGCGTCTTCCGACGTGAGTCCGACGGCGGACGACCTGCCGCCGGGCTATCAGCACACCGGGCAATATCGCGACACCTTTCGCCGCGAGACGATCGTGCTGCGCCTGTTTGCTTTTCCCTTCTGGATTTTCGTCGAGATCCTGACCGCCATCGCACCGAACAGGGTGCTCGACACGCGCGGCCGAGCCCTCTCGCTGATGTTCACGCTCTGCATGCTGCTGAGCGTCGCCGCCTGGGTTGGCCTGGGCTACTATCTCGTGTTCGAACTCGACTGATCACCTCAGACGAGGTGATCGAAGTCGTTCAGGATGCTGGAGAACTCGTACGGGTTCTGGGCGACCCCGCTGCTGTCCGACGACGCAAAGTGGGCGCCGGCCGAATGGCCGTTGTCGCGTGCCACCGACCACATGGAAAGCATGGCGACATCGGGGTCCGACTGGGCGTAGGCGACCAACGCCCGGGCATCGTTCAGGGTGAACACTTCGGAGGCGATGTCGTTCACCCCGATCATCGGCGTGATGCCGATCTTGGCGTCGAGCCCCATGGCCGCGAGTTGCTGCTGGGTCGCCTCGGAGGCCTGGATGGCGCTCAGCCCCATCTGGCCGTTGTTGTCCTGCCCTTGGCCGTAATCCATGGCCATGATGTTGACCATGTCGACCCGCACGCCGTCGTTCATCGCGCTCTGCAGCAGGTTCAACCCGGAGGCAACGAGACCGGTCGGCATCACCGGCAGGGTGAACGACACCTGCAGGTCGGGGTTGGCCGCCTGCAGGCCGGCGATGGCCTGGTCGCGCATCGTGATCGAATGCTGGTCCTCCACCGCCGCCCCTTCGATGTCGAGGTCGATCGAGGTGATGTGATAGCGGTCGATCACCGACTGGTATTCGGCCTGCAGCACGCTGGCGTTGGGCGCGGCCAGCGCCGCTTCCGTGCCGGCAGCACCACCGAAGGAGATGGTGATGTTGCCGCCGGCAGCCTGGATCGCCTGGACCTGTTCGAGGATCGTCGTCGTTGCCCCCGACGGCGTGTACAGCGTGTCGTCGGTGATCGCCCCCACCCCTTGCCAGCCGATGCCCTGGTCGGAGCTCAGCATGAAGGCCAGGGTGAAGTTCGCGATGCCGGCGTCGTGCGAGATTGCGACAAGGTCGGCATCCTGCGACATCGCCATGTCGATGTAGGGCGAGAACATCGCCTCGAAGCCGCCGCGCGGATCGGGAATCGTCGTGTGCACGGAGATCGGATTTGCCTGTGCCGACGATCCCAGCGCGTCGATCGCCGTCACTGAGAACAGATAGTTCGTGTCGGGCGTGAGGTGGGTGACGGTGTAGTGCGTGTCGGTGAGGGTGGCGATCTGCTGGCCATTCTCGAAGACCGCATAGCCGGTGACGGTGCCGCCGCCGGGAACGGTCGCCGCATCCCAGCTCAGCATCGTCGCGGTGCTGGACACGGTGGTGGCGACAAGGCCGGTCGGTACCGTTGGAACGGAGGCCGGCGGTGTCTCCACCACGGAGTGGACATGCACGGCCGACGCGTTCAGTTGCCCGGAGGCGACGAAACCGAAACTGGTCTCGCCATCGTGCGCGAGCTGTCCGTTCCAGGCGGCAGGGCCGATGATGTAGGTATTGCCTTCGTGCGACAGGATCTTGGCGTTCCAGATGTCGGTGATCTGGTACGGCATGTCGATCGCGATCTGCCAGGCGGTCGTGGCAGCGCCGTCGTTGTGCACGGTGACGCCACCATTGAAGCCGTTGCTCCAGGAGTCGGTCGCGGCGAACAGGCCATGGAGGTCACCGGAAGAAGCAGGTGGTGGCGCCGCCGTGTCGTCGTTGGTGATCGTGCCGGCACCGGTGCCATCCGCCAGGGTCGCGCCCGACGGATTCGACAGCACGACGGTGAAGCCCTCATTGGCCTCGACCGCGGCATCGCCGATCGCCGTTACCTGAATGGTCTTCTGGGTTTGTCCGGCGGCGAAGGTCAGCATGCCGGACTGGGCGACGTAGTCGCTGCCGGGCGTCGCCGTGCCATTGGCTGTGGTGTAATTCACAGTCACCGGCGTGGCCGAGGCCGCCGACAAGGTCACGGTGAAGGTGGCATGCCCAGGCGCCGCCGCGCTTCCTTCGGCGAAGCTCGAGTCGCTGACGGCGAGTGTCGGCGTCGAGGGCGGTGGCGGTGGCGCCGCATCGTCATCGACGATGGTGGCGGTCCCGGTGGCGCGCGCCAGCGTAGCCCCCACCGCATTGGTCAGCACGACGTTGAAGTGCTCGTTCGCCTCGGTGAGGTTATCGCCGGTGATCGGGATGGAGATCGTCTTGGTCTGTTCGCCGACGGCAAAGGTCACCGATCCGCTGCCACCAGTGAAATCCGCGGCGCCGGCATCGCCGGCCACGGTGTGGTAGTCGACGGTCACCGCCTCGGTCGCAGGCTTGGAGAGCGTCAGCACGAAGACGGCTGCGTTCGTCGACCCGCCCGTTCCGCCGCCGGCATCGCTGCCGAAGTCGAACTGGATGGGCGTCAGATAGGCCATCTTGTTCTCGTTCACACTCCGCCAGTCGTTGCCCAGGATGCCGCCGGTATCGCCGGAATTGGGATTCCACGACCAGAAGGTCCAGCTCACACCCTGCTTGCCGGCCGCCAGGTCATGCGTGCCGTTGTTGTCGAGATCGCCCGAGAGATAGGAGGTGATGGCCTCCAGCCAGGGTGCATCCTTGGGATCGGTGAGGTTGGTGCCGAACTCGCCGATGTACACCGGCGCGATCCCCTCCTTGAAGATGTAGCCCCACATCTGGTCGAACTTGGCCGGGAGGCCAGCGGCGAAGTTGTCGCCCTGGAACCAGGGCTGGGCCCAGACCGAGTTGGGATAATCATGCGCCGAATAGACCAGCTTGTTGTCGACCGCGAGATCGATCGGCCGGTCACGCACGCCCATGAGGTTGCCGCCCCACCAGTAATTCTGGCCCTGATAGTTGGCGACGCCCTCGACGAAGATCAGCATGTTGGGATTGACCGCGCCGATGGCGTCGCCCGCGCGCTCGGCCGCCGCCGCCCAATCGTTGGGTCCACCGCCACCCCAGACACCGGCGTGGGGCTCGTTATGCAGGTCGGCGCCGATCACCGTCGAGTTGTCGGCGTAGCGCTGCGCCAGCATCTGCCAGTCGGCGATCCACTGTACCTCGCTGTGCTGGCCGTCGCACCACAGGCCGTTCGGCGAGGTGCCGGCGCCCGAGTCGTTGCGATGGTGATCGAGGATGATTTTCATCCCGATCTGGCCGGCATAGGCCACGATCTTGTCCATGACCTGCATGGCCGAGAGGCCCTGCAAGTCAGGGTTCTGCGCGTAATTGATGTTGGGCGTACCCGTGCTGTGGATCGTATCGTTGGAGAAGGGCAAGCGGATGGTGTTGAACCCGAGATCGACCATCTGATCCATCATCGACTGGTAGCCGCGCGTCCACAGGCCGTGCGGCGCCAGGTCGGTATTCTCGAAGCCGAACCAGTTCACGCCGGCGATCTGGACCGAATGACCCGCTGAATCGACGATCTGATTGCCCGACGTGCTGAGCCAGCCCGCGGCGACCGGTCCGGTGGCGGTGCCGGGATCGCCCTCGGTCACCGTGACATCGGAGATGCTGAGCGCCGGAAGTTCGACCGACGGTGCGGCGTCGTCATTGGTGATCGTGCCGGCACCGGTGGCATCGGCCAGCGTCGCGCCCGATGGATTCGTGAGGACGACGGTAAAGCCCTCATTGGCCTCGACGACGGCATCGCCGATCGCCGTTACCTGGATGATCTTCTGGGTCTCGCCGGCAGCAAAAGTGAGCGTGCCGAACTGGGCGACGTAGTCACTGCCGGCCGCCGCCGTTCCATTGGCGGTGGCGTAACTCACGGTCACCGGCGTCGCCGAGGCGGCCGACAGGGTCACGGTGAAGGAAGCATGACCCGGTGAGGCAGCGCTGCCTTCGGCGAAGGTAGAATCGCCGATGGCGAGCGTCGGCGGCGGCGGTGCGGCGTCGTCGTTGGTGATCGTGCCGGCGCCGGTGCCATCAGCCAAGGTGGCGCCTGCGGGATTCGTGAGGACAACCGTAAAGCCTTCATTGGCTTCGACGACCGCGTCGCCGATCGCCGTGACCTGGACGGTCTTCTGGGTTTCGCCGGCGGCGAAAGTAAGCGTCCCGGACTGGGCAACGTAGTCGCTGCCAGCCGTCGCCGTGCCGTTGGCCGTGGCGTAGTTCACGGTCACCGGCGTGGCCGAAGCCGCCGACAAGGTCACCGTGAAGGTTCCATGGCCGGGCGCTGCAGCGCTGCCTTCGGCGAAGGTCGCGTCGCCGATGGCGAGCGTCGGCGGCGGCACGGTGTCGTCGTTGGTGATCGTGCCGGTCGCCGACCCTCGAACAATGGTGGCGCCGTTGGCCGACGACAGATTGAGCGTGAGTGCTTCGTTGGCCTCGACCGCGGTATCGCCCGAGACCTTTACGTGGACCACCTTGGACGTTTCACCGGCGGCGAAGGTCAGGGTGCCCGCAAGTGCCGCATAGTCGCTGCCCGCCGTTGCGGTGCCATTGGCCGTGGCGTAGGCGACCGTGACGGGGCTCGTGGCCGCCGCCGACAGCGTGACGGTAAAGGCCAGATCGTGGCTGCCGCTGCTGCCCTCGACCACCGTCGCATCGGCGACGGAAAGGCCCGGCGGCGTCGGTACCGGGTCCTGGCCAACCGCCGTGCCGTTGATCGCGAAGCCCGATGCCGCGGCCCCTCCGCTGCCCGGCGTCGCCTGGAAGCCGAACGCCGTGGTCTTTCCGCCACCGACGTCGCCGTTCCAGGCAACGTTGCGCACCACGTAGTGGTCGCCGACGTGGCTCACGATCTCGGCGCTCCAGATGCTGGTGATCGTCGCGGTCGAATTGAACTCGACCGTCCAGCCGTGGAGGCCGGCACTGCCGCTGCCCACCGTCATCGTCGCCGTGAAGCCGGATCCCCAGTTGCTGGCGATGGCATAGCCCAGCGAGTTGCCACCTGTCGGAGGCGGCGGCGGCGGCGCGACGTCGTCGTTCGCGATCGTGCCGGTAGCCGAACCGTCGGCGATGGTCGCGCCAGAAGCGCCGGAGAGCGCAACGGTGAAGGCTTCGTTCGCCTCGACGGCGGTGTCGCCCAGGACCGGTATGGTGATCGTCTTGGAAGTCTCGCCGGCGGCGAAAGTGAGCGTGCCCGTGCGCGCGGTATAATCCGCGCCAGAGGCCGCGGTGCCATCGGCGGTCGAATACTGGACCGTCACCGGTCCCGTGGCCGCCTGCGAAAGTTTCACGGTGAAGGTGAGCTGCGCGGTCCCGCTGTTGCCTTCGCTGATCGCTGCGTCGTCGATCGAGAGTGTCGGCAGTACCGGCGGCGGCGGAGTGCCTGCACCGTTGACGACGAAGCCGCTTGCCGACGTTCCTGCGCTGCCGGGCGTGGCCTGGAAGCCGAAGCTCGCCTGCCCGCCCGCCGGCACATCGGCATTCCACGCGGCGTTGCGGATCACATAGTGGTTGCCGACGTGGCTGACGATCTCGGCGCCCCAGACGCTCGAGATGTCGAACGTGGCATCGAACTCGATCACCCAACCGTGCAATCCATTGGTGTCGCCGGGGACGGCCATGTTGCCCACGAAGCCCGAACCCCAATTGCTGCCCACCGAATAATTGACGCTTGCCATGATCATTCCTCCCGACGGGTACGGCAGCGTGCGCCGCTGTTGCATGTACCGTGCGCCGAGAATTGGCGACGTTGCTAGCGCACCACAGGGGATGCAGCCACGTCTCTCGGTGAAGGCGGCAGAAAAGTCGGTGAACTGGGCGAAAAGAGGTCAAATGGAGGCAATAAATAGATGCGCGGCGCTTGCTGATTGCCGTCAAATCGCCTTTGTTCCAACGTGCGGTCTTCAGCCCGGCGGGAGCGACAATTCTGCCTAGAAATGTCTTGAGCAAGTCTACCGACGCCGCGCTTTCGCGATGGAACCGCCTGCCGTTGTTCTGGCGGGCGCAAATCGCGGGCTGGGGTCTGTTCGCCGTCGTCGATTTGGTGAACCTGTGCCTGCTCTATCACGACTTCCCGACCGCACTGAGCCGGACGACGCTGATCGTGCTCTGCCTCCTGGCGATCTCCACGGCCATGGGCAAGTTCTACGAGTCCCGGCACTTCGGAAATGCGCTCACGCCGCAAGCGATTGCCTGGATCGCGCTCCTGTCGGTCGGCGGCGGCGCGTTTATCTCGACCTTGTTGTTCGTCTTCCGCGAGCGCGCCGGCTGGGCACTGCCGGACCGCGATGCGCTCGACGAGTTCGCCTTCCCGTTGACCCACTACTCCATCATGCTCGCCGCCTGGAGCATCTGCTATTTCTGGATCTACACCGAGATCGCCGAACAGGCCGAGCATCGCCATGCCATCTCTGCCGAGGCGCGCGCGCTCAAGGCCGAACTCGAGGAGCTGCGCCTTCAGCTCGATCCCCATTTCCTGTTCAACGCGCTGAACGGCGTCGCCGAGGAAATCCCCGAACACCCCGATGCGGCGCTCGCCATGCTGCGCGATCTCACTGCCTATCTCCGCTACTCGCTCGACGGCATCAACCAGACCGTGGCCACGGTCGAGGCGGAGATCGGCGGCCTCTCCGCCTATCTCAGGGTCCAGAAGGCGCGGTTCGGCGACCGTCTTCGCATCACGCTCGTCCCCGATCCCGCGGCGGCGCCGCGCCGGATCGCCAGCTTTCTGCTGCAGCCGCTGGTCGAGAACGCCATCAAGCATGGCCGGCGCGAGGACGGGCTGGACATCGGCATCGCCGTCCGCCTGGTGGGCGATACCCTGCATGTCGAGATCACGAATACCGGCGCGCTCGACGGTGGCGCCAAGCCGCGCCGCCGCCATCCCGGAATCGGCCTGGACAATGTGCGCCGTCGACTGATGCTGCACTATCCAGAGCGCCACGCCTTCACCTTGCGCGACACCGGTGGCATCGATGGCAAGGTGGTTGCAACGCTCGCACTGGAGGGAGAGCCGTGCTCCGGGTCCTGATCGTCGACGATGAACGTCTTGCGCGCCAGGCGATACGCCGCCTGCTTGCCAAGCATCCAGTGGAGATCGTGGGTGAAGCGGACAGCGTCGCCAGCGCCCTGGAAGCCATCGAGCGCACGAAGCCGCAGGCCCTGTTCCTCGACATCGAACTGGGCGGCGACGACGGCTTCGATCTCCTCGCCGCTCTCGAGCATCCGCCGGTGGTCGTGTTCGTCACCGCCTATACCGAGCATGCGGTCGAGGCCTTCGCGGTGAACGCGGTCGACTATCTCCTGAAGCCGGTCGAGCCCGAACGCCTCGCCGAATCACTCGGCCGTATCGAGCGACAACTCGACCGCATCGCGGTCCCCTCCGGCCAGGCGCCGGCGAAGCCGGGCGTGATCGCGCTCCGGACGCCCAAGCGTACGCTGGTCGTGGCGCCGAGCGAGATCGCCGCCTTGCGCGCCGACGGCGATTTCACCCACATCATGCTGGCCGGCCAGCCGGCAGTGATGATCTGGCGGACCCTCGCCCATTTCGAGAACCTGCTGTCCGCGCCGCCCTTCCTGCGCCTCGGCCGCTCGCTGATCATCAACCGCGATCTGCTGCGCGACATTGAAACGCCGTCCCGCGACGGCGCCCGGATCACGCTCGAGGGATTGGGCGAACCTCTGGTGCTGGGACGCGCCGCCGCGGCGCGCCTGCGCGAGGCGATGGCGGACGCGAAGCCCTGACCGCCGCCCCAGACCGCGGGAGTCCCGGGGCTAGACGCCCTTGTAGGGCTCGCCCCAGCGATCCTGATAGACGATCTCGTTGAGCGGGCCGCGGCCGACCGGGCCGAACTTGCCCATCGGATAGCCGATCGGGAGGATGGCGTAGGAGTGCACGCCGGGCGGCAGGCCGAGGGCGGCGTCGGCTTCCTTCTCGAACAGCATATGCCGCGTGGTCAGCGTGGTGCCGAGGCCGAGCGCGCGCGCCGCCAGCACCATGTTCTGCACTGCCGGATAGATCGACGAACCGGCCATGCGGTTGGGCGTGGGGCCGTCTTCCAGGCAGGCCACGATCCAGACCGGCGCCTCGGCGTAGTGCTCGGTGAGGTATTCCACGGCGGCATGCTGGCGGAGGTAGCGTTCCTTGGTCACGCCCGGCGGCGGTTCGCTGGTCCGGTAGCGCGGGCCGATCACCTCGTCGAAGGCCTTCTTGTACCAGACCGACACCGCGTCCTTGATCTTCTTGTCCTTGACCACCAGGAAGCGCCACTTCTGGGTGTTGCCGCCGTTCGGCGCGCAGCTACCGGCGCGCAGGATCTTGGCGACCAGCTCGTCCGGCACCGGGTCGGGTTTCAGGCGCCGCATGGCGCGGCAGTTTTCAATGATCTCGAAGACGTCGGGCATGGGATCCTCTCGCTAGGCTTTGAGCAGAATGGGAAGCGCCTGGTGGTAGGCGATCTCGGCGCGGGCCTTCAGCTCGGGGAGCGTGCAGCTGCCGATGGGATGCTGGACGGTGAGGAAGGGATAGTCGGGCAAGCCGAGGACACGGGCGATGTTGCGGGCCGTGACTTCGAACGGCGTGGTGCAGAGCACCACCGCGCGCTTGCCGAGTTGTTCGAAGGTGATGCCGTCGTGCAGACTGCACGTTGAGCAGGAGCCTCAATCCCCCAGGCCCGTCAGCAGGAAATCGACCTCCGGCGCGATCTTGACCAGGGTGTTGCCCGGTGCCGGCGCGCTCGCGTTGCGCTTCGAGGCGAGCGTGCGGATGGTGCAGCCGTTCCTCTGGACGAAGAGCTGGGCGACCTCGTTCAGCATCTCCTCGGCGTTGAGCTTGCCGTTCTCCAGGATGCCGAGCCGCAGGCCGTCGATGCTGGCGAGCGGCGGGGCACGGAAGGCCTTCCGTTTGGGAGTCGTGGACGTGGGCGCATAGAGCTGCATCGGATCAACTCCTCCTGACGGCGGCATGCTGCATGATCGAGCCGCGGCCGCGGCTCCACGATGGAATGAAGCACGAGTGGCCGCCGGCATCGCCGCCGCCCATCGTGATCAGAATATCGTCGGGCGAGAGGCCACGATGCACGAAGCCCTTTTCGGCCAGCGCATGGGCGCCGTCGCCATGCTGCGCGTCATATTCGCGGTCGCGATATTTGCCGACGCCTTCCATGCCCTCGATCGAGCGCTTGGCCTGGCTGAAGAGAAAATTCTGCGCCTGCTCGCGCGTCCAGCCGGCACCGCCCACGATGCTCATGTGCTCGGGCGCCAGGATCACGACGCTTTGGCCTAATGTGATGCAGCCGTAGTTGGCCATGGCGTCGGCGACCGAGCCCAGGATCTGCTCCGGCGTGTTGCCGCCGTGGTTCTCGACATTGCAGAAGCCGCCGCCGGCAAACACCGTGACGCTCGACGTGCCGGCCGCATAGCCCTGCGCCTGGCAGAGCAGCGGCCACGGGTTGCCGCGCGCGCGCTCGGCGATGCAGAAGCTGTACTTGCCCGGGTTGCCCTGCGTCGACTTGTCGGAGATGCCGGGGATCATCTGGAAGACGTTGCGCAGGATCAGACGCACCGCGCGGCCGATGGTCGAGTTGGCGCGATTGCCGGGGCCGAAGAGGTTCACGTCCGAATTCATGCCGATCTCATCGGCATAAGGGCCGCTCACGACGATCAGCGGCGCCGAGCCGCCGGTGCTGGCGGTCGAGCCGTGGAAATTGAACTCCGGCCGGTCCATGGCCTCGAAGGAAGCGACCAGCACCGGGAAATACTCGGGCAGGCAGCCGGCCATCACGGCATTGACCGCGGCGGCATGGAGCGAGAGATCGAGGCCGGTTGCGGGATGGTGCGCGATCACGGTCTCGGCCGGCCGGCTGTCGGCCGCCAGCATGGCCTTTACCCGCGCGACCTCGGGCGGGACCACCGGCAGACCGTCGGTCCAGCCCTGCTCGTAGCAATAGTCGATGGCGGCGAGCAGATCGTCCGGCGCCTCGTGAATGCGGGGAGCGACCGCCGCCATTCTTACAGGTACTTCGCCGGACGGATCATCGCCCGCCACATGTGCGCGACCGGGCTGTTGTCGAAGCCCAGCCCCTGTTCGGGCTGGCGGAAGTTGCGGCCGATGACGTCGGTGAATTCCTCCAGCTCGACATGCACGTTGGGATCGAACGAGTAGATGTCGTTCACTGTGATCATGCGGCCGGACATGTACCACTTGTGGTTCTTCATCCGCTTGTAGTCTTCGTCGATGTACGGATCGGTCTGGTAATCGGCACCGAAGAGCGTGACGTAGGCCTCGGGATATTCGTAACCGACCGACTCGTCGGCATAGAAGCGCAGCACCTGATGGGCGCGGATCGCCCAGGTCACTTCCTCGTCGACGTAAGGCTCGACAAGCTGGGCGCCCCAATAGCCGTGGTCACCGCGGATAAAGCCGACGCCGGCGATATCGTGCAACAGGCAGGCCAGCACCATCTTCTCGGGCAGCCCGTTCTTGACCGCATGCCGCGCGCTCTGCAGCAAATGCGCCGAGGGGCCGAAGCGGTACTTGAAGAAATCGATCAGCGTCGGCTTCTCCGGCATCGCCGGCAGGCGCGGATCGTCGCCCATCAGCACGCGCGCGTTGGGATTGGCCTTGAGCTGCGGCACGACACTGCCCGGTGCGCTCATGTCACCCTCGGCCCAGCTGTGCAGGCGCGATTTCACGACGATGTAGTCGAGCTCCCGCGACATCTTTTCTTCCAGAGCATCGGCGCGGCGCGACATGGTCAGGGTGTCGGTCATTGCGTGTCTCCTCGATCGGCTTCTTGGAGGGCTTGACCTCAGCCTATCACAGTTTTTCCACCACGCGGCCCAGCCGTTCCAAGGTGCGGACCGCCGTCTTCTGGTCGAGGCCCGGCCACTGCACGCGCAGCAGGATATGGTCGGTGCCGGTAAGCTCGCCGTAGGCGCCGATCTGGTTGACCACCTGGCTCTCCGAGCCGATGATGAAGCGGTTCTGGGCAAACTTGTCGAAGTCCGCGCGAATGCCGTCCTTGGGCACAAAGCCCGAATCGCCGCTCCAGGCAGCGTAGGCCTCATACTTGAAACCGAGCGGCTCGCGCACCTCGGCCATGGTGCCGACATGGCATTCGCGGATGATGGGAAACTCGCTGGCCGGTGCGAGACCGGCCGCCTTGCGGGTATCGCGGAACAGCGCGCCCAGCCGGCCGACGTTTTCCTGCGTCACCATTGGCGAGGGCATCCAGGCGTCGGCGAGCCTGGCCGCGCGCCTGACCGCGGCCTCGACGTCGCCCGCCATCCAGATCGGCGGACCGCCGGGACGCTTCGGCTTCAGGCTCGCCTGCACGCCGTTCAGCGTATGGAAGCGGCCGTGATGCTCGACGACGTCACCGCTCCAAAGCTTGCGGATCACCTCGACGCCCTCGACGAAGCGCGGCACGCGCTCCTTGAAGGGCACGCCGATCGAGGAGAACTCCTCCTGGCGATAACCGAGGCCGAGGCCAATGACGGCGTTGCCACCGGTCAGCCAGTCGAGCGTCGCGGTTTCCTCCGCCACGATCACCGGATTGAGCAGCGGCAGCAGCAGCAGCCCCGGCCCCAGCATCATGCCGTCGGCTTCCGCCGCGAGCCGGGCCAGGAGCGGCATGGCCTGGAACATTTGCAGCGGGCTCGAGACGAAATGCTGCCCGACCATGAGCGAGGCGAGCCCGCTCGCCTTGGCCGTGCGCGTCTGCTCGATCAGGTTGGCAAGCTCGGGCCCGAGGTCCGCGCCCTGGCGCCACTGCGTCGCCATGTAGAGACCGAGCTTCATTGAACCGCCCCCTACTTCTTGGTGAAATTCGCGTAGCGCGCCTTGGCCTCGTCGTTGGGCGGATAGAGGCCGGGCAGCGCCACGCCGCGTTCGACCTCGGACATGATCCAGCCTTCGAGCCGCTCCTGCTCCTGGCCCTCCTTGGCGACCGCCTCGACCAGATCCGCGGGAATGAGGACCGCGCCGTCGTCATCGACCACGATCACGTCGTTGGGAAACACCGCCACGCCGCCGCAGCCGATCGGCTCCTGCCAGCTCACGAAGGTGAGGCCGGCGACCGACGGTGGCGCCGCAGCGCCCTGGCACCAGACCGGCAGTCCGGTGCCGATGACGCCCGCCATGTCGCGCATCACGCCGTCGGTGACCAGGCCCGCGACCTTCCTCTTGGCCATGCGGGCGCACAGGATGTCGCCGAAGATGCCGGCGTCGGTCGTACCCATCGAATCGGCGACCACGATCGCGCCCTCGGGCATCGCCTCGATGGCGCTGCGCGTCGAGATCGGCGACGACCAGCTGGCCGGCGTCGCCAGATCCTCGCGGGCCGGCACGAAGCGCAAGGTGAAGGCGCGCCCCACCAGCCTGCCCTGCCCGGGCTTGATCGGTCGCGTGCCGCGCAGCCACACGTTGCGCAGCCCCTTCTTCAGCAGGATCGTGGTGATGCTGGCGGTCGTCACCTTGGACAGGACGTCCCTGATGTCGTTCGAAAGCGGGGTGGTCTGCACAGGGTTTCCGTTTTTCCTGAGTAATCTAAGGCGTGGTCTGCGTCGCCAGCCAGGCGCGCGCCTGGGCCTCGGTCTTGAACAGCCTGGCCGGCCGCTTCGAGGGCGAGACATTGACGAAGCGCCGGAAGGTGATCTCCACATGATCGCTAAGGCCGACGACGGCCAGCGGCCCGCTCGCCACCGTGGCGGTGTAGGCGCTGAGCCTCGCTCCCATCGTCATCACGTCTTCATCGCTGTAGATCGGGTCGGCATTGGTCGCATCGAACAGCTTGGCATAGGGCATCGCATCGGCGACCAGGAGCGCATCGAAATGCTCCTCCATCTCCTTCAGCGTGACCGCGCCTTCGGCCACGATGTGAACGAACTTCTCCGGATGTTGAATAGTCCAGCGCATGGGCATTTCGGGCTCTCCTGAGCCCTTTTTAGCCCCGGCGGTCTAGCCCCTCAACACCTTCCCTGCCTTGGCCTCGGTCAGCCGTCCCTGTTCCCAGGTGATGGCGCCGTTCACGACCGTGTATTCGACGCCGCGCGACGGCATCACGATGCGCTTGGCACCGCCCGGCAGGTCGTGGCGGCGCTCGCCGTGATTGGACGAGCCGATCGCCGCCGGATCGAAGATCGCCACATCGGCCGGCACGCCCTTGGCCAGGCGGCCGCGATCCTTGAGGCCAAACAGGTCGGCGGGATCGGAGGTGAGCTTGCGCACGCCCTCCTCCAGGGTGATCGCTTCCTTCTCGCGCACCCAGGTGCCCAGCAGGTAGGTCGGGTAACCGGCATCGCACAGCATGTCGACATGCGCGCCGCCGTCGCCCAGCGCCATCAGGATGGAGGGGTTGTTCAGGAGTTCGCGCATGCGATCCTCGCGCGTGTTCCACGACGAGATGGTGAGCTCGACGTCGAGATCGTCGGCCAGCACCATGTCGAGGAAGGCGTCGACGCCGTCCTTGCCCTGCAGCTCGCCGATCTGGGCGATCGACTTGCGCTCCAGGTGTTTTAGCGCGGCATTGCGCACGTCATGCACCACCACGCGGCGCCAGTCGCTAAAACCGGTCGGGTTCTTGAGATCCTCGCGGAACTGGTTGCGGAAGGCTGGATCGGCATAGACCTTCTTCTGCGCTTCCTTCGACGTGTCGGCGAACACCCGCTTCCACGACGGGAAGGCGGCGAAAGCGAAGGGGTTGTCCATGTTGCATTCGCGCGTGAGCGGCAGCGGCGACGTTTGCGGCCGGGCCCCCTTGGCGATCTGCGGCGCCGCGCGGCGCAGCGTGTCGCGCACCGCCTCGGGAATATCGTCGCGGTCGAACAGCGCGATGAAGGTCACCGGCCGGCCGCTCTCTTCCAGCAGGAAGTCGAGCAGCTCGCACTGGTCTTCTTCCAGGACGCCGACCTGGCGGGTGAGCGCGATCTCGATCGTGCCCTTGCCGCGCTTCTTGAGCTGGTTGGCGTAGGCCTTCATCTCCTCGCGGCTGGCGTTGCGGCAGGCGAGCGGCTTGCCCTCGAAGCCCATGTGCTGGTTGAGCGTCGTCGAGGAGAAACCGAGCGCACCCGTATCCACCGCCTCGCCGATGAGCGACGCGATCTTCGCGGTTTCCTCGGCCGTGGCGGCGCGCTCCATCGAAGCCTCGTCCATCACGTAGTGACGGAACGGTGTCAGCGGCGCGATGAAGGCGAGATTGAGCGACGGCTTGCGCGCGGCGGCCGCATCCATGAATTCCGGGAAGGTCTCCCAATCCCAGGTGATGCCCTTGTTCAGCACGTCGAACGGAATGCCTTCGACGTTGACGAGATCCTTCATGGCGATCTCGCGCGTCTCGGGCTTGCAGGGCGCGATGCCGACACCGCAGTTGCCCATCACGACCGAGGTCACGCCGTGCCACGAGGACGGGGTGACCGCGCCATCCCAGCAGATCTGCGCGTCGTAGTGCGTATGCGGATCGACGAAGCCCGGCGCCACGACCAGCCCATGGGCGTCGATGGTGCGCTTGGCGCCTTCCGTCACCTTGCCGATTTCTGCGACCTTGCCGTTTGAAATTGCGACATCGGCCTGGTAGCGCTTCTTGCCGGTGCCATCGACCACGGTGCCGTTCTTGATCACGAGATCATAGGCCATCGATTCCTCCCAGGAATTTGGCTCGGGCTATCACCCTCACCCCCGATCCTGCGCCCGCAATAATCGCAGGGAAAGCCCGACACACCCTTCGCTCTCGCATAGCGGGTGGGTGAGACGGCCCGGAAGGAACTTCCAGCGTCAGCGATTACCGATCCCCTGACCTCGATTTCCCGTAAAAGAGTTTCTGCGATCTCCCTATCCGCAGGATCGCATTATGTGAGTCGGATCAACGCTCTAGCGCGGATCGCTAGGCATCCGACGATTGTAACATTCGCCTCGCACTAGGATCGCCACCATCAATGGTATGCCGCGACCCGGTTCGGCTGCCTATCCGGGCGATTCCTTCCCCCATGATGCGCGCGATCCGCGAGGGGTGCCGG
>JAQSDW010000226.1 GCA_029946105.1 Reyranella sp.
GGTGTGACATGTCGCGTGTGACACGCGATCAGGATATCGGCTCTCCGGCGTGCGGAGAGCTGGTTCATCGGCGTGATTTCAGATGGGCTTAAGGGTGCGGCCCCCAGGGGGCGGCGTTCAAGAGCTTCGCTTCCTGGCTCATCACCAGCGGCCTGAATTTTACCGCGAAGCCGTCCATGAAGGCGGGATCGGCGAAGACCGCGGCCCAATGGGAACGCCGGTGGGCATCGTCGTTGAATTTCCAGAGATGGACGAGCTGGTTGATCGTGCCCGTGTCGCCCTGGAAGTAGCCGACGAGGTTCCTGGCGTGGCCTCCCTTGTCGAGCGCTGGGAATCCGAACTCCTGGTAGAGCTTCACCGCTTCGCCCATCTTGCCGACATAGAGCGTGTAGGTCCTGAGTTCGTAGAGCGCCATGTGCGTGTCCTCCTCAAGTGAGACCGATGCGGGGGCGGAAGGCCTCGTCGCGCATCGAGACGTCCTGGCCGATCAGGTCGTCGCTGGCGCTGTCGCAGAGATAGATCAGGCCACGCACCGCATGTTCGACCGGCGAGAGGTCGCCGCGCGGGATCTGGCTCACCCGGTTCATGCCCGAGGCGCGGATCTTCACCTGCATGTCGGTGTCGATCGTGCCGGGCGAGAAGCCGAAGACGCGGATGCCGCGGCCGGCTGTCTCCAGGGCGATGGCGCTGGTGACCATCGCCAGCCCCGCCTTGCCGGCACAGTAGGCACTCCAGCCCTCGAGTGGGCGGTGAGCGGCGCCCGATGAGATGTTGATGATCGTACCGCCGCCGTTCGCCAGCATGCCGCCCAGCACCGCGCGCACGACATGGTAGGCGCCGACGAGATTGATCTGGATATTGTTCGCCCACGCGGCGGGGTCGGACGTCGCAAGTTCGGCGATCGGCTCGATGACGCCGGCGTTGTTGACCAGGATGTCGAGGCCGCCCAGGCGCTCGCGCGTCACCCGGGTGGCGCGTTCGACCGCGGCATAGTCGGCGACGTCGCAGGCCAGCGCCTCCGCGCGTCCCCCCGCGGCTACAATCGAACGCGCAGCTGCCTCGATAGCGGCGCCGTCACGCGCCAGCAGCATCACGGCAGCACCCTGGCTTGCCAGCGCCCGCGCCGCGGCCTCACCGAGGCCGCGGCTTGCGCCCGTGACCAGCGCCACTCTTCCATCCAGCCGAGCCATCGTTCCTCCCGCGTCATAGGCAAGTCTTGTCTAAGACCAGTCTATTCGACGGGGTTGCCGATACGGACATCGAACTGAACCGTGATGCGAAACAAATTGTCGACGACTGGCTCAATGGCCTGGATGCAGCCCCGACGGCGAGGGCGCTTACCTGGACCCCCGTCCGCCGGCTTCAGCCCTTCGGCGGCTTTTGCTCTTCCAGCCGGTCGGTGGCCGGCGGCGGCGTCGGCGAAAGGTCGGCGATCTCTGCGCGCAGCTCGGGCGTCATGTTCACCTTCACCGAGGCGAGCGAGTCCTTCAATTGGTCGAGATTGCGCGCGCCGATGATGGGCGCGGTGATCCCGGGGTGGGAGCCGACCCAGGCGATCGCGGTGCTGACCGGATGCAGGCCCTGCTGCTTGCAGAAGGCCACGAAATTCTCCGCGACCTCGAACGTCCAGGCCTCGCCGTAGCGCGCCTCGTACATCTTGTTGGTCTTCAGCCGTCCCGTGGCCTGGCCGAGATACTTGCCTGATAGAAGTCCCGCGGCACTCGGGCTGTAGGGGATGACGCCGATGCCGTTGGCCTGGGCCATCGGCAGGAGCTCGACCTCGGCCTGGCGCTTCACCAGGTTATACATCGGCTGGATGACCTGAAGCCGTGCCCAGCTGTTGCGCTCCTGGATGTCGACCGCGCGCTGGGTCTGCCAGGCCGACCAGTTGCTGACGGCGGGATAGAGCACCTTGCCCGAGCGCACGACGTCTTCCAGGCCGCGCATCATCTCCTCGATCGGCGTCAGCGCGTCGAATTTGTGCAGGAACAGCACGTCGATGCGGTCGGTCTGCAGGCGCTTGAGGCTCCGCTCGACCGCGCGCACCACGTGGCGACGCGAACTGCCGCGCGCGTTGATGTCGTCGCTCTGCGGGCTGAAGCATTTGGTGGTGAGAACGAGGTTGTCGCGATGCTCCTTGGCCAGGCGGCCCAGGATCTCCTCGGATTTGCCTTTGTTGTATTCGTCGGCGCAGTCGAAGAAATTGATGCCTGCATCGCGGACGGCCTTGTACATCGCGGCCGATGTCGCCTCGTCGGCGTCGCCGCCGAAGGACATGGTGCCGAAGCAGAGTTCGGAGACGGAGACGCCGGTGCGGCCGAGGAGTTTGGTTTTCATCGGCCAACCTTAGCACACCCCGCATTCTTGAGGAGCGGGGCGTGGAGGAGGGAAGGCGCGCCTAGTCGGCCGCCTTCAGTTCCGGTTCCAGCACGTCCAGAACCTTCGGCGGAGACATCGGCAAGCTGTAGAAGCGCTGGCCGAGTGCGCCGTGGACCGCGTTCGCCACCGCCGCCATCACCGGCACCAGCGGCACTTCGCCGACGCCGCGCACGCCCTGCGGATGCTTCGGATTGGGAATCTCGATCATGACGGCATCGAGGAACGGCAGGTCCGAGGTGACGGGCATGCGGTAGTCGAGGAAGCCGGCGTTATCGAGCTTGCCGTGCTTGTTGTAGATGTACTCCTCGCTCAGCGCCCAGCCGATGCCTTGGGCGACGCCGCCCTGTATCTGGCCCTCGACGTAGTCGGGATGGATCGCCCGGCCGACGTCCTGGAACGCGGTGTAGCGCGTGACCCAGATACGGCCGGTGTCGGGGTCGACCTCGACGTCGCAGATGTGCGTACCGAAGCCGCCTTCGGCGCCGGTGGTGTTGATCGAGGAGCCGGCCCCGATCGGACCGCCTGTTTCGGTGGCACGGGCGGCAAGCTGGGCGAGCGACAGCGGATCGAACTTGCCGGCGTTGTCGCCGGCGGGCTTGGCCTCACCGTTTTCCCAGGTGATGGCTTCGGGGTCGATCTTCCAGATCAGGCCGGCGCGCCGGCGCAGGTCGGTGATGACCTTTTCCGCGGCCTGCGTCACCACCATCGCCGAGGCGAAGGTGACACGGCTGCCGCCGGTCAGGTTCGAGAAGCCGATGCTGCTGGTATCGCCGATCAGCACCTGGACCTTACCGTGATGGATTCCGAGCAATTCGGCCGCGATGTTGGCGGTCGAGGCGCGCGAACCGCCGACGTCGGGATGGCCGGTCATGACGACGACAGAGCCGTCCTCGTTGATGCTCATCTGCGCGCTCGATTCGCCGCCGGCGTTGAACCAGTAGCCCGAGGCCACGCCGCGGCCCTGGTTGGGCTTGAGTGGCGCCTTGTAGTGCGGATGGGCCAGCGCCTGCTTCAGCGTCTCCTGGTAACCCATGATCGGATAGACCGGCCCATGCACCGCCTTGGTGCCTTGCTTGGCCGAGTTCTTCAGCCTGAGCTCGAGCGGATCCATCTTGAGTTTCTCGGCGAGCTCATCCAGCACGCACTCCACGGCATAGGCACCGATCGGCGCGCCCGGCGCGCGATAGGCCGCAACCTTGGAGCGGTTGGAGACGACGTCGTAGCCAAACGTGTGGGCGTTCGGGATGTCGTAGGGGCCGAAGGCGCACCCGGCGGCGCCGCGGATCGGCGAGCCGGGGAAAGCGCCGGCCTGCAGCCAGTAGGTGCCCTGGCCGGCCACGATGGTGCCGTCCTTCTTGGCACCGATCTTGACCTTGCTGATCGAGCCCGAGGTCGGGCCCGAGGCGCGCATCACTTCCTCGCGGCTCATCACCATCTTGACCGGCAGGCCCGACTTGCGCGCTAGCACCAGCGCCAGCGGCTCGAGGTAGATGATGGTCTTGCCGCCGAAGCCGCCGCCGATCTCGGCCGGGATGGCGCGGATGTCGCTTTGCGCGATGCCCGTCAGCAGGGCCGACATGGCGCGGACCATGAATTGGCCCTGGCTGGAGCTCCAGATCGTGGCCTTGCCGTCGGTGACGCTGACCAGGCAGGCATGCGGCTCGATATAGCCCTGGTGCACGGCCTCGGTCTTGAAGCTGCGCTCGACGATCACGTCGGCTTCCTT
This sequence comes from Reyranella sp., assembly GCA_029946105.1. Taxonomy (GTDB): domain Bacteria; phylum Pseudomonadota; class Alphaproteobacteria; order Reyranellales; family Reyranellaceae; genus Reyranella. Next base: position 4,106 of record JAQSDW010000226.1, read on the forward strand.
GAAGCCCGCCTCGATGTCGCCCTTCTTGTGCTCGAGCGTGCCCGCGATGTTGGAAGGCTTGCCTTCGAACTTGATGTGGTCGTGCAGCGGGGTGGCGCCAGGCTTCATCGCGTCCTCGACGTCGATCGCCCAAGGCAGCACCTCATAGTCGACCTTGATCAGCTTCAGCGCCTCGTCGGCGATATTCTGCGAGATCGCGGCGACGGCGGCTACCGGATGGCCGTGGAACAGGGCCTTGTCGCGCGCCATCACGTTGCGGCACATCCAGCGGATGTCCTGGATGCCCAGCATCACCGGTCCCTTGTCGATCGGGAAATCGACGATGTCCTTCGACGTCATGACCGCCTTCACGCCCGGCAGCTTCTCGGCCTTCGACGTGTCGATCGACTTGATGCGGGCGTGCGGGTGGGGGCTGCGCAGGACCTTGCCCCAGATCATGCCGGGCATGTTGGTGTCGGCGGCGTAGGAGGCGCGGCCCGTCACCTTGTCGGCGCCGTCGGGCCGGGGGGTACGCTTGCCGATCCAGTTGTTGTCGGGCTTGTCGGTGACGGTCATGGCGGTTGGTCCTGTCCGTTCGGGGAGTGATGTGTCTGCCTCGCAATCAGAACGGGTCACACCCTCAATATCAAGTGCCATGTGGGGTCTTCGCGTCCGAATGCCCGTCATGCGGACGCAGGACGGCCGGCCAGCGTTTATGGTAAGCCAACATTGACTTTTTTCGGCGCGGCCCGCAGCGGACGCCCGAACCAGGGAGGTTGGCTTCATGGTGGTGCGGGCCTGGGTCGGGCGCATCGTTGCGGCATGTGTGATCGCAGCACTCCTGGGCGCAGGGGCTTATTGGTGGACACGGCCAGCACCGCGGCCGGCTGCTGCCGCTGCGCCGCCGCCGCCCGAAGTCGGCTTCGTCACGCTGACGGCGGCGGATGTGCCCCTGCCGCTCCAGTTCTCCGGCCGGGTTGCGGGCTTTCGCTCGGTCGAGATTCGCTCCCAGGTGAGCGGCACCCTGCTCAAGCGGGAATTCAACGAGGGTGCGATCGTCAAGGTCGGCGATGTGCTGTTCCGCATCGATCCGCGGACCTACGAGGCAGCCCTTTCGCGCGCCACGGCCCAGGCCGCGCAGGCGCGGGCGACGCTCACGCAGACCGAGGAGAACTACAAACGCGTCGAGGGGCTCGTCGCCCAGAAGGTGTCGCCGCAGAAGTCGCTCGAGGACGCCATCGCCGCCCGCGACCAGGCGCGCGCGTCCATCCAGTCGACAGAGGCCGATGTCCTGACCGCGAAGCTCAACCTCGAATTCACGGTCATCAAGGCGCCGGTCACCGGCCCTACCAGCATCCTCTCGCCGCCCGAAGGCACGCTGGTGCAGGCGCAGCAGACTCTGCTGACCACGATCACCCAGCTCGATCCGGCCTATGTGAACTTCACCTTCACCGACAGCGAGTTGCGCGCCCTGCAGGAGATCAACAATTCGCCCGAGCCCCTGCTCGACGACGTCAAGGTCCAGCTGCAGTTCGGTGACGGTGCGGTCTATCCACAGCTCGGCGCGGTCGACACCCGCTCGCGCACCGTCGATCCCCGAACCGGCACCATCCTGATCCGCGCCGTCTTTCCCAACCACGAGGGCGCCCTGCTGCCGGGACAGTTCGTGCGCGTGAACATGACCGGCATCACCATGCCGAACGCCATCGTGGTGCCCAAGGCTGCAATCTCGCAGGGGCCACTCGGCGCCTTCGTCTATGTCATCGAGCCCGACAACGTGGCCCGCGCCCGCCAAGTCCGGCTGACCCGCGAGCTGGATGACGGCTGGATTGCCCGCAAGGGTTTGAGCGCGGGCGATCGCATCGTCGTCGACGGCGTCATCCGCGTGCGGCCGGGCAACGTCGTCAGGCCGGTGCCTTACGTCCCGCCGGCGAATGCCCAAGCGGCGCCGGCCGGCGCCAAACCATGATCTCGAAATTCTTCATCGACCGGCCGGTCTTCGCCTCGGTCCTGTCGATCGTGATCGTGCTGGCGGGCCTGGTTGCGATGCGCGTGCTGCCGATCTCACAGTATCCGCAGATCGTGCCGCCCGAGGTCGTGATCTCGGCGACCTATCCCGGCGCCACGGCCGAGAACATCGCCTCGACCGTCGCCGCCCCGCTCGAGCAGCAGATCAACGGCGTCGAGCGCATGATCTACATGCAGTCGACCTCGACCGGCTCGGGCACGATGAACCTCACGGTGACCTTCGAGATCGGCACCAACCCGGACCAGAACGCGATCAACGTCAACAACCGGGTGCAACGGGCGCTGCCGCTGCTGCCGAGTGAAGTCTCGCGCCAGGGACTTGTCGTGCAGAAGCGCTCGACCTCGATCCTGCAGGTCCTGACCATGTCGTCGCCGGAAAACCGGTACGACACGATCTTCATCAGCAACTACGCGCTGGTGAACGTGCTCGACGAAATCCGCCGCCTGCCCGGCGTCGGCGACGCGTCTCTGTTTGGTGCTTCGGACTATTCGATGCGCATCTGGCTCAGGCCCGACAAGGTCGCGCAGTACAATCTCACGCCGGCCGATATCGCTGCCGTCGTGCGCGAGCAGAACCAGCAGTTCGCGGCGGGCCGCTTCGGCGAGGAGCCGATGAACAAGCCGCAGGTCTTCACCTATTCGGTGACGACGCCGCCCCGGCTGGTCGACCGCACCCAGTTCGAGGACATCATCATCCGCTCCGAGGAGAACGGTGGTGCGCTCAGGCTGAAGGACGTGGCCCGCGTCGAGCTCGGCGCGCTTCTCTATGGCTTCTCCGGCACCTTCAACGGCTCGCCGGCCGTCCCCATCGCCGTCTACCTGCAACCCGGTGCCAATGCGCTGCAGGTCGCGGCGTCTGTCAAGGAGGCGATGGAGCGCGTTGCCAAGCGCTTTCCGGTCGGGCTGCGCTACGATATTCCTTTCGACACCACGCGCTTCGTCGAGGTCTCGATCGAGGAAGTCGCCATCACATTCGTCGAAGCGATCGCGCTCGTCGTGCTGGTGGTCTTCCTGTTCCTGCAGAACGTCCGGGCGATGATCATCCCGGTCATCGCCATCCCGGTGTCGATCATCGGCACCTTCGCCGGCATGTATGTGCTGGGTTTCTCCATCAATCTTCTGACGCTGTTCGGCCTCGTGCTCGCCATCGGCATCGTCGTCGACGACGCCATCGTCGTGCTGGAGAACGTCGAGCGCATCATGTCGACCCAGGGTAAGGCGCCGCGCGAGGCCGCCCTTCAGGCCATGCAGGAGGTGACGGGCCCGGTCATCGCCATCGTCCTGGTGCTCTGCGCGGTATTCATTCCGGTGTCGTTCCTGGGTGGCCTGGCGGGCGAGCTTTACCGCCAGTTCGCCGTCACCATCGCGGTTTCGGTGGTGATCTCGGGCATCGTGGCGCTCACGCTGACGCCGGCGCTTGCCGCGCTGATCCTGAAGCCAGTGCATGGCGAACCCGGCTGGTTTTTTGCGAAGTTCAACCAGGGCTTCGCCTGGGTAACGGCGCGCTACGCCGGTGGCGTCAGCTTCCTGTTGCGCCGCACCGTCATCGGCGTCACGGGCTTCGTCATCGTGCTGGGGCTGGTCTTCGTCCTGTTCCAGCGCATCCCCGGCAGCCTCGTGCCGGCCGAGGACCAAGGCTATGTCTTCGTGGTGACGGTGCTGCCGCCCGCCGCTGCGATCTCGCGCACGCGCGAGGTCACGGCCAAGGCCACCGAAGCGCTGCGCAAGAACCCCGCGGTCGCCAATGTCGTCACCTTCTCCGGCTTCGACCTCTTGTCGCGGGCGCTGAAATCCAACTCCGGCATCTCTTTCGTCACGCTGAAGGACTGGTCGCAGCGCAAGGACCCGAGCGAGGATGCGCGCAACGTGGCGCCGGCGATCGGCGCGATCAACGCCAACTTCCGCGACGGCGTCGTAATCGGCTTCAATCCGCCGCCGATCCAGGGCATCAGCGTCACCGGCGGCTTCGAGCTCTTCCTGCAGGACCGTTCGGGCGGCACGCTCAACGGGCTGTCGGAAGCGGCCAACAAGGTGGTGCTGGCAGCGAACCAGCGGCCCGAGTTGCGCGGCGTTTCCACCACCTTCACCACGGCGGTGCCGCAGTACCGGACCGACGTCAATCGTGAGAAGGCGCGCGCGCTCGGCATCCCGATCAACACCATCTTCGAGACCATGCAGAGCTCGTTCGGCAGTCTTTACGTGAACGATTTCTCGCTGTTCGGCCGGACCTATCGCGTCAGCCTGTCGTCCGAGGCCGATTTTCGCGAGAAGCCGGACGACCTGCGTCACGTCTTCGTGCGCGCCGACAACGGCGCCATGGTGCCGCTCAACGAGCTGGTGACCTTCACCCGCATATTGGGGCCGGACACGGTCGATCGCTTCAACATCTTCCCGGCGGCCAAGATCATCGGCAGCCCAGCGCCGGGCTATTCGTCGGGCCAGGCGATCGCCGCCATGCAGCAGGTCGTGGCCACGACCCTGCCCAACGACTTCAGCATCGGCTGGACGGGTGCGGCCTACCAGGAGCTGGCGACGGCCGGCACGGGCTCGCTGGGCTTCGTCTTCGGCCTCCTCATGGTGTTCCTGATCCTGGCGGCGCAATACGAGCGCTGGTCGCTGCCGCTCGCCGTCCTCACCGCGGTGCCCTTCGCCGTCCTCGGCGCCCTGGTCGCGATCTGGCTGCGCGGCCTCGACAACGACGTCTACTTCCAGATCGGCCTGGTGACCCTGATCGGTCTCGCGGCCAAGAACGCCATCCTGATCGTCGAGTTCGCCTCGCAGCGCCACCGGCAGGGCCTGTCAGCCTATGACGCTGCCATCGAAGCGGCCAAGCTGCGCTTCCGGCCGATCATCATGACCTCGCTCGCCTTCATCCTGGGCGTCATGCCGCTGGCCATCTCGACCGGCGCGGGCTCGGCCAGCCGCCATTCGATCGGCACCGGCGTGATCGGCGGCATGCTGGCCGCGACCTTCATTGCCATCCTGTTCGTGCCGCTGTTCTTCCGTCTGCTGACGAGAACCGAGGCCACGAAACCCAAGGACTGAGAGGGACCATGGACCAAGTCGCTACCGGCTACGGCCTGATCGAAGGTCCCGTCTGGGATCCCGCCCGCGGTCTTTATTTCAGCGACGTCCTCAACGGCGGCGTCTTCCTGCTCGATCGCGTGGGCAAGATCTCGCTTGCGGTGCCCAAGCGGCGCGGCATCGGCGGCATGTCGCTGCACGAAGCGGGCGGGCTGGTCGTGGGCGGGCGCGACATTGCCTGCGTGTCGCTGAAGGACGGCGCCGCCAAGACCCTGCTGTCGCTCGACGCCATCCCGGGCGCCACCGGCTTCAACGATCTCACGACCGATCGGGCGGGGCGCGTCTACGTCGGCTCGCTCGCCTACCGCGTGTTCAGCGGCGAGGCGCCTCGGCCGGGCCATCTGCATGTCATCGATCTGGACGGCACGATGCGCACCCTGTCGGACGGCATCCTGCTCACCAACGGCCTCGGCTTCTCGCCCGACGGCAAGCTGCTCTATCACAGCGATGCCCGCGCGCCGCTGGTCCGGGTCTATGACGTGAAGGAGGACGGCTCGGTCGGCCCGTGGCGCAAGTTCGCGTCGCTCGGCGACGATCGCGTCCCCGATGGTCTCAAGGTGGCGAGCGACGGCTCGGTCTGGGTCGCCGATGCCCATGGTGGTCCTTTGGGCGGCCGCGTTGCTGTGTTCAATTCGGACGGCACGCACCGTCACGACATCGCGGTGCCGCTGCCGATGGTCACCAGCCTCTGCTTCGCCGGCGACGACCTGCGCGACCTCTACATCGTCACCGGCTCGCGCGGCGGCCCGCATGATAACTGCGGCAGCATTTTTCGGATACGGGTCGATGTGGCCGGACTGGCGCTGCCGCCGGCGCGGATTCATCTCGCCCGATAACTCAGACCCTCGGATGGGTGTCGAGCCATTGGCGGGCGGCATGGATGGTGTGAAATAGCATCACGGGCCTGTCGCCCTTGGTCACTTCGGCAAAGGCATTGGCGAAACCTTCGCGCTTCGGATCGATGACGAAGGCGACAGGGCCCCTCGACCTGTCGCCCGGTTGGCCACGCAGCAATGCCGCGATGCGCTCGACCTGCTCTTTCGTCAGGTCAGACTTCGACAAGGTAACGTCGATGATCTTGCCGAAGTGAGGTACGTTCGCCTCGATCAATTCCTTGGTGTTGGCGGCTATCTCTTCTGCCGTGATGTGGCCGTGGGCGGTAATGACAACACGGCGATCGATCCGGGAGATATCCATATAGATTGGCATATGTTCGAGCCCCTGATGATGTAGACCGCGACCCGGTGTCACGATACTACACCACGAATCCGACGGTGCGAGCGGTGACCACGATGAGTGACCCGCGATGATTGATGACGCAGACCTCGGCAGGATGCCGCTCTACACCAGCCTTGACCGCATCGAGGGTGGATTGGCCAATCTCGGGATCGGGCCCGGCGACCCGATTCGACCGGAGCAGCTCTTTTCCCTCGATCAATGGCACTATCACGGCACCGACGCCGTGGCTGCCGCGGCCCGGGCGCTTGGTCTCGGGCCGTCGAGCCGTGTGCTCGATGTCGGCGCGGGCGTCGGCGGTCCGGCGCGCTATCTCGCCCATACCTTCGGGTGCCACGTCACCGCGCTCGAACTGCAACCGGCGCTGCACGAGATCGGCGTCGATCTCACGCGGCGCAGCGGTCTTTCCGATTGCGTCACGCACGTCTGCGCCGATGCGCTCAGCCATCCACTGCCGTCGGGTTCCTTCGATGCGGTCGTGAGCCTGCTGGCCGTCCTGCATATTCCGGATCGTCCGCGCCTGTTCTCGCGGCTCGCCCGCGTCCTGCGCGCCGGCGGGCGCTGCTACTTGGAAGACCTCTGCCAGCGCGCACCCCTTGCCCCGCGCGATCTCGACGACCTGCGTACCGTCGTGTGCGGCGTCACGGTCACGAGTTCGGCGGATTACGCCGCCGATCTGGCTGCGTCCGGTTTCACCAATGTCGTGTCAACCGACCTGACGGACGATTGGGCGCCCTATGCCGCCGAGCGACTCGCGAGGTGGCGGCAAAATCACGCCGCCTATGCGCGCGTACATGGCGAGGAAGCCTACGCAGCGCAGGCGCGCTTCTACGCCGTCATCGCGCGCCTGTACGACAGTGGCAGTTTGGGCGGCGTTCGCCTGACGGCCCGCGCCTGAGCATTCAGGGAGCGGGCAAACAAGCTACTTCGCCGGTCGACCCAACACTTCAGCCGTA
>JAQSDW010000227.1 GCA_029946105.1 Reyranella sp.
CATTAGAACCGGACCGTGAACAACATTTTTGTCCTCATCGCCAATCCCGCCCATCCCGTTCTCGACGCCGCCGCCGTGCAGCTCGCGAGCGAACAACTGCAGGCCGCAGGCGCCACCGTCGGTCCCGTCGACTGGCTGGCCCCGGGCGTCGCCTGCGACCTGCCCTACGACTTGCCCCACGACGGGCCGGCCGATGCGCCGCCACCGACCGTGAGCCTTCCCGGCATCGACGCTGTGGCGCTTTCGCCCGAGGGCCGGCGCAAGCGGCTGCTGGTGGCCGACATGGAATCGACCATCATCGAGAACGAGATGCTGGACGAGCTGGCCGAGTTCCTGGGCCTGCGCGAGCGCATTGCCAACATCACCGCGCGCGCCATGAACGGCGAGATCGATTTCGCCGGTGCCCTGATCGAGCGGGTCGGACTGCTGAAGGGTTTGCCGGTGGCGCGGCTCGACGAAGCCGCCGATCAGATCCGTGTCATGGCCGGTGCTGCCACCTTGATCGCCACCATGCACAAGTTCGGTGGCTACTGCGCCCTGGTCTCGGGCGGTTTCACTTATTTCACCCGCATGATGCACGAGCGCCTGGGGTTCGATTTCGATGCCGCCAACACGCTCGATCACGACGGCCGCACGCTCGCCGGCACGGTCCAGCGGCCGATCCTGGGCAAGGAAGCCAAGCTCGCCACGCTCGAACGGCTGTGCGCCCAGCGCGGCCTCGAGATCGCCCAGTCGCTCTCGGTCGGCGACGGCGCCAACGACCTGCCGATGCTGCAGGCCGCCGGCCTCGGCGTCGCCTTCCACGCCAAACCGGCGGTCGCGGCCCAAGTCGCGGCCCGCATCGACCACGGCGATCTCACCGCCCTGCTTTATCTTCAAGGCTATCGCCGCCGCGACTTCGCGGAAAGGCCCAACCCGTGACCACAAACACATGAGGACAAGCCGATGACCGACGCGCTGCAGATCGTGCTTGCCAAGCGACCGGCCGGCGATGTCACCGCCGACTGCTTTCGCCAAGAGACGATCACCCTGCCGGCGCTCGCCGACGGCCAGGTCCTGATCCGCTCCCGCTTCCTCTCGCTCGACCCCTACATGCGCCCGCGCATGACCGAGCTGCGCTCCTACACGCCGCCCTTCGAACTCGACAAGCCGCTGACCGGCGGCTCCGTGGGCAAGGTCGTCGTATCGAAGAACCCGCGCTACGCCAAGGGCGACACGGTCATCGGCATGCTGAACTGGGCGAGCCACACGCTCCATGACGGCAAGGGCCTGCGCAAGATCGATCCCGCCGTGGCGCCGCTTCAGGCCCATCTGGGCGTGCTCGGCATGCCGAGCTTCACCGCCTGGTACGGCATGAAACATATCTGCAAGCCCAAGGCCGGCGAGACGGCGTTCGTCTCGGCCGCGACCGGCGCCGTCGGCCAGGTGGCGGGACAGCTCGCCAGGCTCGCCGGCGCCCGCGTCATGGGCTGTGCCGGCGACGACGAGAAATGCCAATGGGCGGTGCGCGAGGCGGGCTACGACGCCTGCTTCAACCACAAGACCGAACGCGACTACGGCGCGGTGCTGGACAGGCTCTGCCCGCAGGGCATCGATTCGGATTTCGAGAATGTCGGCGGCAGGATCTTCCATGCCGTGTTCGCCCGCCTGAACAATTTTGGCCGCCTGGCCTTTTGCGGTGCCATCTCCGAGTACCAGGATGCCGAGCCGATCGCCGGCCCGCCTAAGATGTTCACCATCGTGCAGCGCCGCCTCACCATCCAGGGCTTCATCGTCTCCGACCACGCAGCCCTCATGGGCGAGTTCGCGACCGAGGTCGGCGGCCTTCTGAAGGCGGGCAAGCTCAAGAGCCGCGAGACCGTGATCGACGGGCTCAGCAAAGCCCCGCAAGCCTTCATGGGCCTGCTCAAGGGCGAGAACTTCGGCAAGCTGGTGGTGAAGGTCGGGTAACCCCGACCTTCGAGTTTACTTCGTCAGCCTGAGGGCGGCGAAGCGCGGATCGCCCTGGCGCTCGACGAACAGGAGCACCGACTTCTTTTTCTGCTGCTGCAGCTTGGTCACGAGGTCGGTGACCTCCTGCGGCGTGGTCACGGGCTTCTGGTCGACCTCAAGGATGACGTCACCGGGCTGCAACTGCTTTTCGGCGGCCGGGCTATTGGGTGCCACCTTGGTGACGACCACGCCCTTCAGTTGGTCGGACAGGCCATACTTCTCGCGCAGCTGATCGCTCGGCTTCTGCAAGGTAAGGCCGAGCTGCTCGATGGTGGAAGTCACTGGCTGGTCGGGCTCGACCGGCTTCTTGGGCGCACCCTGGGCCGCGGCGTTCTGCTTGTCAGCCTCTTCCTGCTCGCCGATGCGGAGTTTCAGCGGCACTTCCTTGCTGCCGCGCCAGACCACGACATCGACGGTGCTGCCGACCCGGGCATTGGCAACCAGCCGCGGGAAGCGGCGCAGGTCGAGCACGTCCTGGCCGGCGAAATTCACGATGATGTCGTTGCGCTTCAACCCGGCCTTGGCTGCCGGCCCGTCGGCCGCGACGTTGGCCACCAGCACGCCGCGCGCACGGTCGAGGCCGAAGCTGTCGGCGATGTCGTCGGTGACGCTCTGGTAGCTGACGCCGATCCAGCCGCGCTTGACCCGGCCGAACTCGCGCAGCTGGTCGGCGACCTGCTTGACGAGGTTGGAGGGGATCGAGAAGGCGAGGCCGGCGTTGGTGCCCGACGGCGAATAGATCGCGGTGTTGACCCCGATCACCTCGCCGTCGGCGTTGAACAGCGGGCCGCCCGAGTTGCCCTTGTTGATGGCGGCGTCAGTCTGCAGATAGTCGTCGAGCGAGTCGTTCAGCGAGCGCCCGCGCGCCGAGATGATGCCGGCGGTCACCGAATGGCCGAGGCCGAAGGGATTGCCGATCGCGATTACCCAGTCGCCCACGCGCTCCTTGTCGGAATCGCCCCACTTGATGGCCGGAAGCGGCTTCTTATTCGGCGGTTCGACCTTGAGCAGCGCCACGTCGATGCGGCTGTCCGAACCGATCAGCTTGGCCTTGAGCTGGGTGTCGTCACGCAGAATGACGGTGATGTCCTCGGCGCCCTGGATGACGTGGTTGTTGGTGACGATGTAGCCTTCGCCGTCGATGATGAAGCCGGAGCCGAGCGAGGTTCCGCGGCGCTTCTGCTCCTCGCCCCCGCGCTTGTCGAAGAACTCCTTGAACAGTTCCTCGAACGGCGAGCCGGGCGGCAGCTGCGGCATGTCGCGCAATTTCGGCCCCTGCTGGGGCACGTTCTGGGTGGTGGTAATGTTGACCACGGTCGGCATCAATTTGTCGACCAGTTCGGCGAAGCTCTGGGGCGCTTCGCGCGCCCACACGGGCTGGGCAAGCGCCAGACCGAAAGCCGTTACAGCCGCCAGGGCGGCACCCTTTGCAACACCTTGAAAATTCGACAGAATCACGTCCGGCCTCCAGCGGCGCTCAGGGCCATACGATCGGAACGGCCGGCGCCGCGCGTTCGAGTCCTCCCTACATGAGGGTCGATTGTGGCGCAATTGAAGAGGCCGTGATGTTGCCGACTATTACAGGGTTTTAGGGCCCTGGCGCAAAAAGAACCGGCGGCGTTGCATCACTGCAACAGCCGCCGGCCGGTACGATTTTTGCCGTCCCTTGCGGGGCGCTATTTCTTCGACGACGGCAGCCCGGCCGGGTCGTTGAAGTAGCGGAAGAAATCGGTATCGGGGGCCAGGATCATGGTCGAGCCGCCCGATCCGAAGGCCTGCTTGTAGGCCTCCATGCGGCGGTAGAAACCGTAGAATTCCTTGTCCCGATTGAACGCCTTGGCGTAGATCTCGGTCGCCTCGGCGTCGGCTCCACCCATGGTGATCTGGGCCTTGAGCCCGGCATCCGCCTTGAAGACCGCGACCTCGCGGTCGGCCGTGGCCGTGATGCGGGCCTTTTCCTCGTCGCCCTCGGCGCGGAGCTGGCCGGCCTCGCGCTCGCGGTCGGTCTTCATGCGATTGAAGACCGATTGCGAATTGGCCTGCGGCAGGTCGGCGCGCTTGATGCGGACATCGACCACTTCGACACCGAGTTCCTTGGTCTTGGCGTTCACGCGCTTGGTGATGTCGTCCATCAGGCTGGCGCGCTGGTCGGTCAGCACCGCATGCAGCGGCACCGAACTCAACACACCGCGGATTTCCGAGTTGATGAGCGAATCCAGCAGGCCGCGTAGGGCCGGCTCGCCGCCCGGCACCGTCGTGGCGAAGAGTTTGGCGGCCACGATCTTGAAGCGGGCATAGGCGTCGACCACCAGGCGCTTCTGGTCGCCGGCGATGATCTCGAACTCCTCGGCTTCGTAGTCGAGCAGCCGGCTGTCGATCCGCTGAATGTCCTGCACCAGGGGAATCTTGGCATAGAGTCCCGGCTCGGTCTTGGGTTCGCCGACGATGGCGCCGAACTGGCGGACCAGAACCTGCTTGGTCGGGTCGACCGTGTAGAACGTTTGCGTGACCAGGAAGGCGACAACCGCCAGGGCGATCACGAGTATGATCGTACGATTGCTCATCGTGTGGCTCCCGCTGCGGGCTGCTGGGTCTGGCGGGCAGGCTGGTTCACCCCTTGCGGCTGGTTCGATCTCAGTTCCGGTAGCGGCAGGTAGGGCAGCACGCCGCCCGCCCCCGTGCTGTTCTTGTCGACCAGCACCTTGTTCACGTTGCGCAGCACCTCCTCCATCGTGTCGAGGTAGAGGCGCTCCGTGGTGATGTCCTTGGCCTTGGCGTACTGCTCGTAGACTTGGGTGAAGCGCTGCGCGTCACCGCTGGCACGGGCCACGATCTGGGCCTTGTAGGCTTCTGACCGCTGGATGATCGATTCGGCCTCGCCCTTTGCCCGGGGCAGCACCTGGTTGCGGTAGGTGTTGGCCTCGTTGATGCTCTTTTCCTTGTCGGCGCGTGCCGCCTGGACGTCGCGGAAGGCCGCGATGACCTCCTGCGGCGGATCGACCCGCAGCAGCTGGATCTGAGAGACACGGACACCGAGCCCGTATTCGTCGAGCATGCGCTGCAATAGATCCTTGGTGTCCTGCTCGATGCGGCTGCGGCCCTCGGTCTGGGCATATTGCAGGTTCGACTTGCCGATTACTTCGCGCATCGCCGCCTCGGCGCCGTCGCGGACGTTCTGCTCGGGATTGCGCACGTCGAAGGCGTACTTGAACACGTCCTTGATCTGCCACAGCACGGCGTACTCGATGTCGACGATATTCTCGTCACCGGTCAGCATCAGATTCTCGGTCGAGGTCGGACGTGCGCTGCGATTGTAGGGGGTCGCCGGCGTTTGGCCGCCGCGGGCGCCAAGCACGACCCGGCGCTGGTTCTGGACATCGACCACAACCACGTTGCCGATCGGAGCGGGCAGATTGTAGTGCAGGCCGGGCTCGACGGGCTTGCCGTAGGGTTTGCCGAAGACGAGCTGGATAGCCTGCTGGTTGGGCTGCACGCGGAAGAAGCCGGTGACCAGCCAGATCGCCACGGCCGCCAGCACGATCAGCAGGACACCCTTGTAGGACCCGAAACCGCCCGGAATGAGGTTTTTCAGCCGCTCCTGGCCCCTGCGGATGACGTCTTCCATATCGGGCGGGCGGCGTCCGCCGAACGGACCGCCGCCGCGATTACCACCGCCGCCGCCGCCCCAGGGGCCACCGCCCCCGCCGCCGCCGCCGCCGCCGCCACCACCGCCCCACGGGCCGCCGCTGTTGTTATTCCACGCCATTATTCACCTCAGGGCCGCTCGGAGACTGTCTCGACGGATTGCCGCTTTGATTTCATGCCGGGCTGCATATATGTGACCACAGCAACACCTTCAATCAAGCGGCGACACGTATTTGCCGGGTAGCGGAAGCGAGCGATTATGGCCGAAGTCACGGAATCAGCCATCCGCAAGGTTCTTGAGACGGTCATAGACCCTGCCAGCGGCGCCAGCGTGCCCTCCTCGGGCCTGCTGGGCGGGATCGCCACCCGGGCCGGCCACGTCGCCATCACCCTCAACGTCGATCCTGCCCGCGGCACCGCCCTGGAACCCCTGCGGCAGGCCTGTGAGCAGGCCGTCCGGGCCATGCCGGGCGTGCTGTCGGCCACCGCCGTCATGACGGCCGAGCGGGCCGCTCCGCCGCAGCCGGCCCCTCCTCAGGGGCAGGGGGCGGGGCACGGTCACGCCCATAGCCATGGGCCGGCGGCAAAGACGACCGGCGGCGGCGGCCGCATCGACGTTCCCGGCGTGAAGCACATCATCGCCGTCGCCTCGGGCAAAGGTGGCGTCGGCAAATCGACCACCGCGGTCAACCTGGCGCTCGGCCTCGCCGCCAACGGCATCGCCACCGGCCTGCTCGACGCCGACATCTACGGTCCGTCGATGCCACGAATGCTGGGCGTGACCGAGAAACCCGAATCGGCCGACGGCAAGATGTTGAAGCCCATCGAACGCTATGGGCTGCGCACCATGTCGATCGGCTACATCGTCGCCGAGGACACGCCGATGATCTGGCGCGGCCCGATGGTATCGAGCGCGCTCGAGCAGATGCTGCGCGACGTGCAGTGGGGCGAGCTCGACGTGCTGGTGGTCGACATGCCGCCCGGCACCGGCGATGCCCAGCTCACGCTGGCCCAGCGTGTGGCGCTTGCCGGAGCGGTGATCGTGTCGACGCCGCAGGACATCGCGCTGGTCGACGCGCGCAAGGGCCTCAACATGTTCCGCAAGGTGGCGGTGCCGGTGCTCGGCATCGTCGAGAACATGAGCTACTTCCTCTGCCCCAAATGCGGCGAACGGTCGGAGATCTTCGGCCACGGCGGCGCCCGCGAAGAAGCCGAGAAGCTCGGCGTGCCGTTCCTGGGCGAGGTGCCGCTGCATCTCGATATCCGCACGACCTCCGACAGCGGCCATCCGATCGTGGTCGACCAGCCCGACAGCCCGCATACCCAAGTCTACAAGAACATTGCCGGCCGCGTCTGGAAGCAGCTCTCCGCCAATCAGCGGGGCGCCCGCAAGGCGCCGACCATCGTGGTGCGTTAGCACCCGGCTCGCTCATGACGGCGGGCCTGGAGGCCCGCGGTCCGATGATCTACTTCCTGCGCTTCTTGGCGGCGTGCCGTCTGGGCTGCCATTTCCCGATCATGCCGTGCACGCCGATCATCGCGCCGGCCACCAGTTCGAGCGCCAGGAAGCGGCGTTCCTCGACCCAGCCGGGAAGCTGTATGTGGAGTGCGAGGTCACGGCGGAAGCCGAACTGATTGTAGTACTCGGGATCGCCGACGAGGATGATGCGGCTGTGGCCCAGCATGCGCGACTGGGCCATCGAGTGCCACATCAGGGCCTTGCCGTAACCCAGGCCACGCAACTCCGGCGCGATGGCGAGCGGTCCCAGCAGGATCGCCGGCCATTTCTCGTTGATCTGGATCGGCCAGTTGCGGATCGAGGCGACCATGCGGCCCTTCTGATCGATGGCGACGAAGCAGAGTTCCCGGATCGGCTTCACGTCCTCGCGCAGGCGATAGACCGTCTTGTGCTGGCGATCGGGCCCGAAGGCAGCCTCGTTCATCGCCTCGATGGCAGCATCGTCGCGGACCCGCTCGCGCAGCAGGCGCAGCCGACCGGGATCGCGAACCGCACCGACCATGTGGCCTTTCCTTAAGGTTGGCCGAGTGCCGCCATCAGCTCTCGCCACTCGCGCGCGCTGAGGCCGCTCGTCCTCTGCTCGACCTTTTCGCCCGCGAGCATGCGCTGGACGATGGCGAGCCCCGTCTTCGAAAGGTGTGTGCCGCCCATGCGGTATTCCATGAAGGCGTCGTGGCTGATCGGGCACCAGCGCTTCAACGTGTCGATCATGACGTCGGCATAGACGCGAATCTCGTATTGGGCATGGCCGTCGGCACGCAGCGACAGGAAATGCATAAGGTTGTGGAGGTTCGTCTTCCAGTACCACTGCGTATAGAAGGCGAGCGACAGGTTCATGCGCGCGAGCTCGCGCGCCAGGCCCGACCGCTCGGGATCGAGCGGCACACCGCCCTCGCCCTCGTTCAGCATCTCCATGTAATGCTCGTAGACCAGCTCGGCGTCTTTCTTGAGCAACGAAAAAACGCGCTCGGACTCCTTGCCGGTCAGCACTTCGGCACGGCCCTGGCGGTTGGCCTGGCTCTGGGCCGCGAGATGCTCGGGCTTGGGGACGTAGAATTCGTTGTCGAGGATCGAATAGCGCGCCGAATATTCGTTCACATTCGCGGTGCGGTGGCGGATCCACTGGCGCGCCACGAAGATCGGCAGCTTCACGTGATATTTGATTTCGCACATCTCGAACGGCGTCGTGTGCCTGTGCCGGATGAGATAATTGATCAGGCCGCGATCTTCGCTGACTTTCTTGGTGCCGCGGCCGTAGCTGACGCGCGCGGCTTGCACGACTGCGGCATCGTCGCCCATGTAGTCGACGACCCGGACGAAGCCGTGATCGAGCACCGGCAGCGCTTGGTAGAGAATTTCCTCCAGCGCCGGCGCGACCGGCCGAAGGGTCGACTGGGCGCCGGCCCGTGCCTGGTCGATTTCGGCCTGCTGGTCGGTGGAGAGGGGCATCTTCATTCGTCCTTTGTTGGCGGCGGACTCTATGGTCGGCAGGCAACACCTTCCATGGGGAAAACGCCGAGCGCACGGGATGCCTTCAATTTGCCGCGCAGAACGCCTATATAGGGCGGGTCGGGAAACCGACTATGGCGATAAACGCCGCGTGACATAAGCGTTTCGGACCCGGGGGCGGTACCCGGCGCCTCCACCATTCCCTCCAGACCCCGATCTCAATGAGTGACGGGCGCAGAGACCGTGGGGGCGAAACAGGATCGACGAGCGTGGTAAAGGCGCGGTTTTTGCCCGGTATGGTTCCGCCGCAACGGACCACACACAAGTGCTAACGATAACACCGTTACACTCGCTGCTGCCGCCTAAACAGCGGACGTAAGCGCGGTTCGGGGGGCACCGGGCAACAGAAGCCCCCCACTTTCTTTCCTCCGCAATGCCCGCTATTGGCATCGTTGACTCTCACACCACGCGGGCCGATGGTTCGCGTAGATTTTCCGACAGGCCATGAACGATCGCTTTCACTACGACGCTCTCGTTGACGATGCGCTGCGCAGCGTTGTGCGCCGCGTGCTGACTCAGGTTGCGTCAAAAGGCCTGCCCGGTTCGCATCATTTCTACATCAGCTTCCGCAGCACCGACCCCGGCGTCGAGCTGCCGGAGTATCTGCTCGCCAAGTATCCCGAAGAGATGACGATCGTGCTCCAGCACCAATACTGGGACCTCGTCATCGGCGAGGAATCCTTCGAGGTGACGGTGAGCTTCAACAAGCAGCAGGAGCACATCAAGGTGCCGTACGCTGCTCTGTCGGCATTCGTCGATCCGTCGGTGCGCTTCGGCCTGCAGTTCGATCGCAAGGACAAGGCCGCGGCTGACAAAATGGCGGGCGACAGGCCCGAAGGCACGGCTGTGGCCCCGACGCCGCTGCCGGCGCCCGACAAGCGGCCGGCGGCGGACGGCGCGGAGGACAAGGCCGCGGAGGCTTCGGCCGAGGTCAAACCCGAGGATCCCGCCTCCAAGATCGTCAAGCTCGACAGCTTCCGAAAGAAGTAGACGGCCCGCATCGATTGCGGCAGTCAGGCGCGGTCGTCGCGCCCAGGAGAGACCATGCCCGAATTCCAGTTCCAGCAGATGTTCCCCAGCGGGCCCGACACCACGCCCTACCGCAAGATCAGCTCCGATTTCGTCGGCACGGCCAAGTTCAACGGTCGCGACGTGCTCACCGTCGACCCCGAGGGTCTGACCCAGCTCACCGCGGCGGCCTTCCACGACATTTCGCACCTGCTGCGGCCCGGCCATCTCGCCCAGCTCCGCGCGATCCTCGATGACGGCGAGGCTTCGCCCAACGACAAGTACGTGGCGCTGGAACTCCTGAAGAACGCCAACATCTCAGCCGGCGGCGTGCTGCCGATGTGCCAGGACACCGGCACCGCCATCGTCATGGGCAAGAAGGGCCAGGCCGTGTGGACCGGCGGCGGCGACGAGGAGGCGATCTCTAAGGGCGTCTACAAGACCTATACCGAGACCAATCTGCGCTACAGCCAGGTTTCCCCGGTCTCGATGTTCAATGAAGTGCAGACCGGCACCAACCTGCCGGCGCAGATCGACATCTATGCTACCGACGGCGACGCCTACAAGTTCCTGTTCATCGCCAAAGGCGGCGGCTCAGCCAACAAGAGCTACCTGCACCAGCAGACCCCGGCGGTGCTGAACGAGGCCGCCCTCCTGAAATTCCTCGACACCCAGATCCGCACCCTGGGCACCGCGGCCTGCCCGCCCTACCATCTCGCCATCGTGGTCGGCGGCACCTCGGCCGAGATGAATCTCAAGACCGTGAAGCTCGCCTCGACGCGCTACCTCGACGATCTGCCGGGCGAGGGCAACGACAAGGGCGTCGCCATCCGCGACCGCGAGATGGAAAAGAAGGTGCTGGAGCTCACGCGCCAGATGGGCATCGGTGCCCAATTCGGCGGCAAGTACTTCTGCCACGACGTCCGCGTCATCCGCATCGCCCGCCACGGCGCTTCGGTGCCGATCGGTATCGGCGTTTCCTGCTCGGCCGACCGCCAGGCCTTGGGCAAGATCACCAAGGACGGCATCTTCCTCGAACAGCTCGAGCACAATCCGGCGCACTACCTGCCGGAGATCGAGCCGCAACAGCTTTCCGGCGACGTCGTGTCGGTCGACCTCAACAAGGGCATGGCGCACACGCTGTCGGTGCTGAGCAGGCATCCGGTGAAAACGCGCGTGAACCTTACCGGCACGCTGATCGTGGCGCGCGATTCGGCCCACGCGAAGCTGAAGGAGCGCCTCGATCGCGGCGAGGGCCTGCCCGACTATTTCAAGCAGTTCCCGGTCTACTACGCCGGCCCGGCCAAGACCCCGACCGGCATGGCGTCGGGCTCGTTCGGCCCGACCACGGCCGGCCGCATGGATTCCTACGTCGATCTCTTCCAGGCCAACGGCGGCTCGATGGTCATGCTGGCCAAGGGCAACCGCAGCAAGCAGGTCGTCGACGCCTGCAGGAAGCACAAGGGCTTCTATCTGGGCTCGATCGGCGGCCCGGCCGCGATTCTGGCGCAGGATGTCATCAAGAAGGTCGAGGTGCTGGAGTATCCGGAGCTCGGCATGGAAGCCATCTGGCGCATCCAGGTCGAGAACTTCCCGGCCTTCATCATCACCGACGACAAGGGCAACGATTTCTTCAGCGACTTGAAGATCTAGGTGTTTGATCCCAGGCTTTGATGGTGCACTGTTTTCTCCCGCATGGAGGGA
>JAQSDW010000228.1 GCA_029946105.1 Reyranella sp.
ATGCCGAGCTGGTTGGCGAGGCCGAAGGCCGAGATGCCGTAGATGATGCCGAAGTTGATCGCCTTGGCGCGCCGCCGCACCAGCGGGTCCATGCCCTTGACCGGCACGCCGAACATCTCGCTCGCCGTGATGGCGTGGATGTCTTCCCCGCGCGCGAAGGCTTCCTTGAGCGGGCCGATGTCGGCCACGTGGGCCAGCAACCTCAACTCGATTTGGGAATAATCGGCGCTCAAGAGCTTGTGGCCCTTCTCGGCGATGAAGGCCTGGCGGATCTTGCGGCCCTCCTCGGAGCGCACCGGAATGTTCTGCAGGTTGGGATCGGTCGAGGCGAGCCGGCCGGTGGCGGCGCCGGTCATGTGATACGAGGTGTGAACGCGGCCGGTCTTGGCGTCGACCTGCCGCACCAGCGCATCCGTATAGGTGCCCTTCAGCTTGGCGAGCTGGCGGTGTTCGAGGATTTTCACCGGCAGCGGATGGCCTTGCGTCGCGAGATCGTCGAGCACCGAGGCGTCGGTCGCCCACGATCCGTTCTTGTTACGCTTGCCGCCCGGCAGCTTCTGCTCGTCGAACAGGATCTCGCCCAGCTGCTTGGGCGAGCCTACGTTGAACTCGCGGCCGGCGATCTTGTGGATCTCGCCCTCGAGCTCGCCCAGGCGCTTCTCGAAATCGCTGCTGAGGTTCTTCAGCTTCGTAGCGTCGACCTTGATGCCGGCCGTCTCCATGCCCAGCAGCACCGGGATCAGCGGCCGCTCGATGGTCTCGTACATCGTCGTCATGTGCTCGGGCACCAGCCGCGGCTTCAGGTGCGCCCACAGCTGCATGGTGACATCGGCATCTTCGGCGGCATAGTCGCGTGCCTTGTCGAGCGCCACGTGATCGAAGCTCACCTGCTTGGCGCCGCTGCCGGCCACGTCGGAGAACTTGATGGTCTTCTGTCCCAGGTGCAAGTCAGCCAGCTCGTCCATGCCGTGGTTGTTCTTGCCGGCGTCGAGCACGAAGGAGATCAGCATCGTGTCGTCGACCGGCCCGATCTCGACACCATAGCGCTGGAACACGGCCATGTCGTACTTGATGTTCTGGCCGACTTTCAGGACCGCCGGATCCTCGAGCAGCGGTTTCAGCGCGGCGATCGCCTTCTT
Organism: Reyranella sp.; assembly: GCA_029946105.1. GTDB lineage: Bacteria > Pseudomonadota > Alphaproteobacteria > Reyranellales > Reyranellaceae > Reyranella. The sequence goes on from JAQSDW010000228.1 coordinate 1,140, forward strand.
GAGCGCAATCTGGCCGTCAAGGAGCTTGCCGCCATCCTTGTTGTCGCCGCCGTCGCCGAGCAGATCGAGTGCGCCCTGCGCCGCGCCACCGGGTGTGCGGTGCATGAGGGGTAGGTAGGCGGCACGCCGGCGTGTCGAATTGACGTCGCCCCACGGTCCTTCGAGGAGCGCCAGCGAAACACCGACCAGGCCGGCATTGTTGGAATCGAGGCCGTCGGTCTCGCAGTCGAAGGCGACGGTGCCCGCTTTCGTCGCCTCCATGATCCATTCGGCGAGCTGCGCTTCGCTCTGGATCAGCTCGTAGTCGGCGGCCGTGAAAGACTGGTTCGACTTCGCGCGTGCCGCCGGTGCGGGCTTCGCCGCCGCGGACTCGGCCTTCTTCACCGGTGCCGCCGTAGACGTCGGCGCCACCGGCGCGGTCGCCTCGCCCAATTCGCCCGTGAAGCGCTGCAGCAAGGTGCGGAAACCCTGTTGCTCCAGCCAGGGCAGCAGCACGTTGGGATCGGGCCTGCGCTTGTCGAAGGCCTCGGGCTCGGCCGGCGTCGGAACATCGTCGCGGAGCGTCACCAGCTGCTTGGAGATGCGGATCAATTCGGCATTCTGTTCCAGCGATTCGCGCCGCTTGGGCTGCTTGATCTCAGCCGTGCGCTTGAGCAGCGTCTCGAGGTCGCCGTACTCGTTGATGAGCTGGGCCGCGGTCTTCACGCCGATGCCGGGCGCACCCGGCACGTTGTCGGTCGAGTCGCCGGCCAGCGCCTGGACGTCCACCACCTTGTCCGGGGTGACGCCGAACTTCTCGAATACCGCCTCGGGCCCGAGCTTGATCTTCTTGATCGGGTCCATCAGCTCGACGCCGGGGCGCACCAGCTGCATCAGGTCCTTGTCCGACGACACGATGGTGCAGGTGCCGCCGGCTTCGACGGCCATGCGGGCGTAGGTCGCGATCAGGTCGTCGGCCTCGTAGCCCTCGAGCTCGCACACCGTGACGTTGAACGCCCGGGCGGCCTCGCGGATCAGCGGGAATTGCGGGATCAGGTCTTCCGGCGGATCGGGCCGGTTGGCCTTGTACTTGTCGTAGATCTTGTTGCGGAACGTGACGCTGCCGGCGTCGAGGATCATGGCGATGTGGTCGATCTCGGAATTGTCCAGGAGATCGGCCACCAGCATGCGGCAAAAGCCGAACACGGCGTTGATCGGCGTGCCGTCGGGCCGGTTCATCGGCGGTAGCGCGTGATAGGCGCGGAACAGATAACCCGAGCCGTCGATCAGGTAGAGGTGGCGGAGCGGCTTGTCGCCGCCGTCGTCCTTGCCGTCATTCGGCGCTTTCGCCGGAGCCTTGGTTTTTGCCATGCCCAAGGCCTAGCACGACGGGGCTGGGGGAGGGGAGGCCGGTGTCGCGTAAAACGCGACGAAAACAAAATCCGTTTCGGAATTTTTCGGAGCGGCTCCGGCGAGGACCAAGTCCTTGATGGGGCGGGGAAATCGCTGGCTTGCCGGGCGCTGGGCCTGTCGCATGAAAGACGACATTTTCAGAATCCGTTTCGGAGCTTTTGCGCCACCAGGTCGGCGGTCCGCTCGAGCGCGCGGTTCTCGTTGGAGAGGCGAAGCTCGGCCAGCTCGCGGCGTTCGGCGCGATCCTCGGCGCGGTGCCGCGCGCGGTCGAGGCGGTTCATCACGTACATGGCCAGCTGGTTGTTGTGGCGATACACCGAGGCAACCTCGTTGCCACGATAGAGGATCGGCCGTCGCTCGACGTGGCCGGCGCGGAGGATGAGGTCGTCCTCCATCATCGAAATGCGTTGCTCGACGAGGGCGTCGTAGCGTTCGGCGAAGCGCGGGTGGTCGGCGCGCCAGCGCTGCACCGTCCGCGGTGTGATCCCGGTGCGGGCGGCCGCCTCGGCGACCCGACCACAGCGCCTGAACTGGCGCAGGAAATAGGCCTGCTGACGGGGCAGGCTGCGCTTCTTCGGGCGAGGGGGAAGCGGTGTTGCGTCGGGCATTGCGGGGTCCATCTCGTCTTCTCCAGCGGAAGCAGGATAGGATATATAGGGAAAACCCGCCCGAGGTCAAGAACAAAACAAGAATATGCAGTATTGCAGAAATACGGGGAAACGGAATAAACTCCCATCATGAAGACCACCCTGACCGTCACGGACCGCGGCACGGTTACTTTGCCGGCCAAGCTGCGTCGCGCGCTCGGCATCAAGGCCGAGGATCGGCTCATCGCCGAAGCCACTCCCGAAGGCCTGTTGCTGAGACCGGCCGTGACGCTGCCGATCGAGATCTACAGCGGGAAGCGAATCGCCGAGTTCGATGCGGCCGAAGCGGAACTTGACAAGGTTCTGCGTCGCAGACGGCCACCCACGCGCTGATTGGTCGGGCAGGCGGGCGGCGTGCGGATTTTTCTCGACGCCAACATCCTGTTCTCGGCCGCGAAGTCCGACGGCGCCGTGCGACGGCTGCTGGAACTTCTGATCGCCGAGGGGCATGTCCTGTGTGCCGACGGTTATGTCGCCGAAGAAGCGCGTCGCAACCTGGCCGCCAAGGGGCCGGCCGGTCTCACGGTGCTGGCGGCGCTGCTCGATCGTCTGGAAGTGGCACCCGCACAGGCCGATCCGGACTCGATGGCAGCGGCGCAGGCATTGCCCGAAAAGGACCGGCCGGTTCTGGTCGCGGCGGCGCGACTGAAATGCGCGGTGCTGGTGACCGGCGATCGTACGCATTTCGGTGCATTTTACGGCGGCTTGCTGGGCGGCGTCGCCATCCACTCACCGCGGTCGCTGGCGGAATTGTTGCTGCCGTCGCGCTGACCTACGCAAGAGGCGGCAAGTGTGGCACGGTGAGATGGCCAATGATGGCTCCGCTCCTGATAGGGAGAGACCGTTGAGCGTGATGTCGCGCCGCTTCCTCGTTGCCGGACTTTCTTCCCTGGGCTTGTTATGCGTCGCGCCTGGCGCCTGGGCACAAGACGTCCGCGTCATGGAGTCGGCGCCGAAGGCGAGCGCCGTGATCGGAGGCCGCAGCAGCGAGTTCTTCGTCCGCTTCGACAGGCCGATCGACCATATCCATTCGCAGCTTGCCATCACCCGCAACGGACAGATGGTCGAACAGCTGACTCCGCGCCTCGAGTCGGCGCCTGAGGTATTGTTTGCGCGCGCGCCAACCCTGCCGGCAGGCGACTACGATTTGCACTGGCGGGTGAAGACGATGACCGGAGCCGACGTCATCCAGGGCAACATTCCTTTCACCGTGAAACCCTAGACGAATCCCAACCGGCGGCGGTTCTCGCGGCCGGCGGCGGCCGTCAACATCGCCATCAGCCGGGCCGCTTCTGCCGGGGCCTCGGCCTTGCTGGTTGCGGCTGCCGTGTAGACCGTTGCCAGCGCGCAGGCGGGCGGCAGTGGCGCCACCAGGACGATGCCCGGCGTCGAGAGGATTTCGGTGGCCTGCGTGCAGCCGATGGGACGGCGGCCGGTCGAAGCGGCCAGCGCGCGCATCGCCGTGGCGCCGTTGGGCGCCGTGTTGAGCCGCGACGCGACCTCGTCCCAAATCCCGAGTTCGCGCAGCACCTTGGCGAAGTGGATGCCGGCGGTGGCCAGTTCGGGATCGGGGAAATGGATTTCGTCCGACGCGAGCAGGGCAATGCGCAGGGCGTCGGCGTCGCCGACCGCGGGCGGGGTGTCGCCGCGCCGGACGGCAATAGTGGTTTCGACCGTGCCGAGGTCGGCAGCCGTTTTCGCCGCGACATGGCCATCCTGCGCCAGCCCGTCGATCAGGGCATGGGTGAGGATCACGAGATCTGCCGGTTCACCGCCAAGAAGCTTTGCGCGCATCGCGCCCACGGCGCCGAAGGTGCCCGCGATGGTGCAGCCGGTCGCGGCCTCGAAGGCGGGCCGGAGCGAGTCGACCAGGCCTTGGGCCGCGCCGCCGCTCAGGATTCTGAGAGGCTTCATTGGACCTTGGCGCCGGACTTCTCGATCACCTTCGCCCATTTGTCGATGTCGCCCTGGAGGTAGGTGGTGAAGGCCGCAGGGGTCATGGTCATCGGCACGGCGCCCTGCCTGGCCCAGGCGTCGCGGATCGCGGGCCGGGCGATGATCTTGCCGATCTCTTCGTTCAGGCGCGCCACGATCTCGGGCGGGGTTCCGGCCGGCGCCATGATGCCGAGCCAGATCGTGGCCTCGTAGCCCGGCACGCCGGCCTCGCTCACCGTCGGCACGTCGGGCAGGACAGCCGAGCGTTTATCGCCCGTGGTCGCCAGCGCCCGCACCTGGCCCGCATCGATATGGCCTTTCATCGCCGTCACCGCGTCGAACATCATCGAGACATGGCCACCGATCACGCTGGCGCGCGCCTCGCCGCTGCCCTTGTGCGGGATGTGCAGGATGTCGGTGCCGCTCATGGCTTTGAACAGTTCGCCGGCCATGTGATAGGGCGTGCCCGGGCCGGAGGACGCGTAGGAGAGCTTGCCGGGCTCGGCCTTCGCCAGCGCGATGAACTCCTTCAGCGTCTTGGCCGGCACGGCGGGGTTCACCACCATCACCAGGTCGGACGAATTGACCGGCGCCACGGCCACCAGGTCGCGCATCAGCGCATAGGGCTTCTTCGCCAGCAGCGTCTCGTTGGTGGTGTGGGTGTTCGACATCATCAGCAGCGTGTAGCCATCGGGGGCTGCCTTGGCGACGATGTCGGTGCCGATCACCGCGCCGGCACCGGGCTTGTTGTCGATGACGAACTGCTGCTTGAATATCTCCGCGAGTTCGTTGCCGAGGATGCGGGCATAGACGTCGGCCGGGCCGCCCGGTCCGAACGGCACGACGATCTTCACCGGCTTGCTCGGATAGGGCTGCGCGCCCGCCGGTGCCGCCAGCGCACCGAGAGCCACGATTACGAAACAGAATTTCGCCATCCAGCGCATGAGGTCCTCCCAGGACATAGTCGTTGTGCCAGTGATGCCATGGCTGCGGCGGGCCGAACAGACTAGAACGGTCACAACAAAGAGACGGAGTTGGGGGAAATGCCGGAAGGCGCGGCGGCGGATGCCACCGGGCATCGCAGCGTCGAAGGTCCCGCCTCGTGGCGCGCGGCGTGGATAACGCTCGCCATCCTGTCGATTTCCTTCGGCTCGCCGCTGCTCATCGTCGTCGGCATGAAGCCGATGCAGGAAGCGCTCGGGACCGAGCGGGCGGTGCTCGCCCTGGCCGGCGCCCTGGTCTGGATCGGTACCGGCGCCGGCGGAATCCTGATGGGCTGGCTGGCCGACCGCATCGGCCTCCGCACCACCATCTCTATCGGCGCCGGCATGATCGCGGGCGGCCTGGCGCTGTCGTCGACCGGCTCGATCTGGGCGCTCTATGTCGGCCAGGGGCTGATGGTGGGGTTCCTGGGAAGCGGCGGGGTCTACCCGCCGCTCCTGGTCTATGTCAGCCGCTGGTTCGACCGGCGGCGCGGCACGGCGATCGCCCTGATCTCGTCGGGCCAGTACGTCGCGGGCGTCGTCTGGCCCGCGGTGTTCGAGCGCGGGATCAGCAGCGTCGGCTGGCAATTCGTCATGCTGGCCTACGCCGTCGTCGTGCTGATCGTCATCCTGCCGACCACCCTGTTGTTGCGGCCGGCGCCGATCGCGCCGCCTCTGTCACGGCAGGCCCAGGCGGCGGCGGTGAAGGCCGGCCGGCGCATCGGCGGCCTGCATCCCAATGTCGCCCAAGCGCTGCTCTGCGTGGCGGGCTTCTTCTGCTGCATTCCGATGTCGGTGCCTTCGGCGCATCTCGTTGCCTTCTGCAGCGACATCGGCATCTCGCCGACGCGCAGCGCCGTCATGCTGTCGGTGATGCTGGGGGCGGCCTTCCTGGCACGCCAGGCCTGGGGGGCGCTCGCCGACCGGATCGGCGGGTTGCGGACGGTCCTGGCCGGATCGGTCTGCCAGGCCGTCGCCATCTCCTGCTTCCTGCTGACCCAGGACGAGGTCGGGCTGTTCGCGATTTCCGCCGCCTTCGGGCTGGGCTTTGCCGGCATCATCCCGTCCTACTCGGTGGCGATCCGGGATCTGTTTCCGTCCTCGGAGGCGTCGTGGCGCATGCCGCTCACCCTGTTCACGGCGATGAGCGGCATGGCCTTCGGAAGCTGGTTCGCGGGCTTCCTCTACGATCACTTCGCCTATTACGCGCCGGCCTTCGGCATCGGCGTGGCGTTCAATATCGCCAACCTGTTCATCATCGGCTTCCTGGTCTATCGCACCGGCGGCCTGAAGCATCGGCCGGCGTGGCCCGTCGTCGCCTGAGCGACTGAACGCGAGGCGGTTAGGCCACTTTGTTGGACAGGCGTCCCAGGCCCTCGATCTCGATCGTCACCCGGTCGCCGCGCTGCAGGAACTTCGGCGGCGTAAATCCGATGCCGACACCGGCCGGCGTGCCGGTGGCAATGACGTCGCCGGGCCGCAGCGTGATCCCGGCCGAGATCGTCTCGATCAGGGTCGGGATGTCGAAGATGAGGTCGCGGGTATTGGCGTTCTGGCGCAACTCGTCGTTCACCCAGCATTTTACCGTGAGGTTTGCCGGATCGACCTCATCGGCAGTGACCAGCCAGGGACCCATCGGACAGAAAGTGTCGAGCGACTTGCCGAGGAACCATTGCTTGTGCCGGCCCTGCAGGTCGCGGGCCGTCACGTCGTTGATGATCGTGTAGCCGCAGACATGGTCATAAGCCTGCGCCTTGGAGATCCCCCGTCCGGCGTGGCCGATGACCACGCCGAGTTCGGCCTCGTAGTCGAGCGAATCGCTGAGGCCCGCCGGATAGCGGATATCGACGCCATTGCCGATCACGCACTCCGGCACCTTGGTGAAGATGATCGGCGCGGTCGGGATGGCATCCGCCGCGGAGCTGGCGCTGCTGTCGAAGCCGCTCTTCGTAAATTCCCTGGCGTGCTCGTGATAGTTCTTGCCGACGCACATGACGTTGCGCGGAGGGCGCGGGATCGGCGCCTCGAACGTCACGGCCGACAGGGGAATGCCGGGTCCGACGGGCTTCAGGAGCTTGATCTCGTCGAGCTGCGCCAGGATGGGCGTGAGGCAGACGACGGGACGTCCCAGCATGTCCTCGAGCGGCCAGACGGTGCCGGCGTCGGGGCGGACGAGGGCCGCTTTCGTCCGGCCCTCGTGCGTGACGGTGGCGAGCTTCACAGCGGCTTCGGTGGCTCGGCGGTGCCGCCCCAGCCCTTCTTCTCGGCCTCGAAGAACGAGGCGAAGACCTTGCGGATGGTGCTTTCGGCGATGTCGCGGGTGATGAAGACGACGCGGCTCTTGCGGTCGTCGCCCTCGGGCCAGGCCTCGATCGTGGCGGGCGGATGGAAGACGTGCTGCACGCCGTGGACGACCACGGGCTTGTCGGTGTCCTTGACGTTCAGGATGCCCTTCATGCGCAGAAGGTCGGGGCCGCGGTAGGTCACCAGCGCGTCGAAGGCGGCAGCCACCGTCGACCAGCTCATGGGCTCGTCGAAGGTCATGCAGAAGGAGCGGATGCGGTCGTCGTGGCGGTTGACGTTGTGCGGGTCCTGCTCGCTGTGCGCGTCGTGTCCGTGCTTGTGGTCATGATCGTGCCCATGATCGTGGCCGTGGTGATGATCGTGTCCATGATCATGGCTGCCTTCATAGGCTTCGGCCTGCAGCCACTTCTTCACGTCGGCAGTCTTGCTCTCGGGATTGTAGAGGCCAGCATTCAGGATCTTGTTGGGATCGATCTCGCCCGCCTCGACGGTCTGGAACGGCGCACCGGGATTGAGATGGTGCAACCGATGCTTCAGCTCGGCGAGCTTGGGCGCATCGGCGATGTCGACCTTGGTGAGCAGGATGCGGTCGGCGACGGCGGCCTGCTTGATCGCCTCCTCGTGATTGTCGAGCGTGCTGGAACCGTTCACGCCGTCGACCGTCGTCACCACGCCGTCGAGGCGGTAGCGCGAGGCGAGCAGCGGATCGGTCATCAGCGTGTGCAGGATCGGCGCCGGATCGGCAAGGCCCGTGGTCTCCACCACCATGCGCTTGAACTGGCTCACCTCGCCGCGCGAGCGTTTTAGGAACAACTCGCTCATGGTGCGCACCAGGTCGCCGCGCACGGTGCAGCACAGGCAGCCCGAGTTCAGCGTCACCATGCCTTCGTCGTCGGACTTCTCGACCAGCAGATGGTCGAGCCCGATCTCGCCGAATTCGTTGATGATGACGGCGGTGTCGGCAAGCTCCGGCCGGCGCAGCAGCTTGTTCAGCAGCGTGGTCTTGCCGCTGCCGAGGAAGCCCGTCAGCACGGTGACGGGAATGCGCTGCTCGGCGGCTGTAGGGGTATCGCTCATGGGTCGTCTTTGCTCCAATTCGTCATCCCGACCGGAGCGAAGCGAAGTGGAGGGATCTTTTCTCCACGATTGGCTCCATCCGGTAGAGAGCAGGCCCCTCGACTACGCTCGGGGCGACGGGCTAGGCCCGTCGCCAGAACCGCCCGGTCTTCCTGAACGCCGCCCAGGCCCGCTCCAGGCGGCGGCGGCGGCGCTTTTCGCCGGACGCCGCCTGCTTGGCGAGGACCTTGAGCAGCAGTGCCACGTCCTCCTTGGGACGGGCCGCCGTCGCGAGATCGGCCAGCACCTGGGCTGCCACCGCGCGATCGTTCAAGGCGCCGAGCGCGCCCTGCAGGCGCGCCGTTGCGTCGATATAGGGCTTCACTCGGCCTGGCGCAAAGGCAGGGCCGAAATAGGTCGCGGCATAGCGCAGCTTCTTGATGGCGATGCGCAGCCGGTGCAGGCGCTCGATGTCGAACTGCTCGAGCTTGCGGGCCCGGCGGATCGCCTTGGCGTGATGCGCATCGAGGACGCCTGTGGCGAAGGCGTCGAGGCGAGCCCCGGAAGGCGCCGGGGGTGGTTTGGCCGCGAACCCCGCCAGCGCGCGATCGAAGGCGGCGAAGCGGGCCCCCGACAGGGCGGCCCTCGTGTGCTGCAGATGGACCTCCGCCAGGCGATTGCCGATCCGCTTCACCAGCGGCGGCACGTCGGTGACGGTCTCGGTCAGGAAGACCTGGAGATCGCGGGCAGGGCCGCATTCGCGCGCCAGCCACTTGGCCTCGGCGGCCAGCGCCCGGACGGCCGGCCCGTGGACGGCGCCCCGGAACACGCCAAAGGCCGCGCGAAGGCGGCGCAGTGCGACCCGGGTCTGGTGGATGCCGTTGGGCCGGGCGCTTTTCAGCACCGCGGCCCGGTACTTCAGGAGGTCGGCATGGCAGCCGGCCACGATGCGCCGCAGGGCGACCTCGGGATTGGTGTCGGCACGCAGTTTCGATTCGGGCGATGGGGCCATGCGCGGAGGACGGTAGCGGCCGGCCGGCCCCGGGCAACCGCAATTAACGACACTCTGATGAAGATTTTATGTCACCCAGGCTGAGGGCGGCTTCGCACAGCGGGTCGATTCCGCTGGAAACGCCGTGGCTTAGCGCCGTTTCCGGTGGCGGCGGGCGGCATGGGTGCCCTAGATTTGGAAAATGAGCATCGACGCGGCTGCCTTCAAAAAAGGCATGCGCCATCTTGCGGCAAGCGTGACCCTGATCACCACCCGCCACGGCGACATGCGCGGTGGATTGACGGCGACTGCCGTCTGCTCGGTCTCGGCCGAGCCGCCGCAGATCCTGGTCTGCGTCAACAAGACGGCCAGCGCCCACGATCATATCGGCGAGGCCGGCTTCTTCTGCATCAACATCCTGAGCCCTGACCATCGCAAGATCGCCGAGCGCTTCGCCGGCATGGACGGCGTCGAGGGCGACGATCGCTTCTGCGACATGGGCGACTGGTCGACGCTCACGACAGGCGCGCCGGTGTTGAAGGGCTGCCCGGTGTCGTTCGACTGCAAGCTGGTGACCCGGGTCTCGGCCGGCACCCACACCATCTATATCGGCGAGATCGTCGACCTCACGCTCGATGCAGGGGCAACGCCGCTGCTCTATGCCGACGGCGCTTTCGTGCATGTCGACGCGCTGAAGAAGGCTGCCGCGGCGGCCTGAGGCCGCAGTAGCGCCCCCCGGGCGAAGTCATTATGTTCCGCCCGCCTGCTGGGGCGTCGCCAAGCGGTAAGGCAGCGGATTTTGATTCCGCCATTCCCAGGTTCGAATCCTGGCGCCCCAGCCAGCC
>JAQSDW010000229.1 GCA_029946105.1 Reyranella sp.
ATGATGGTGCCACGGCTGTCGGGCTTGACCACGCAGACCACACAGCTCATCGCGGGCTTGTCGTCGAGCTGGCCGAATTTCAGCGTGTTGGTGCTGCCCGGCGTGAACAGGAGCTGCAGGTCGGGCGAGGCCAGGCCCTCGCGGCTGTCGCAGAAGAGCTGCGCCGTGGTGACGCCGAAGGTGAGAGCGCCCTTGCCGGTCAGGAAGAACTTCGCGATCTCCGGCAGGACGCCCGGGAAGCGCGCCAGCTCGTTGACGCTGACGGCGCCCTGCACGCGATGCACGAGGCGGATCACGTAGTGATCGATCAGGTTGGCACCGACTCCGGGCAGGTCGTGGACGACGGGGATGCCCAGCGATTGCAGGTGTTCGGCCGGCCCGATGCCGGAGATCTGCAGGATATGCGGCGAGTTGATGGTGCCGCCCGAGACGATCACCTCGCGGTTGGCCCGCACTTCGTGGAGTTTGCCGCCCCGCTGGAAGGTGGCACCGACGCAGCGCTTGCCCTCGAACAGCAGCTTGCCCGCCTGGGCGTTGGTTTCCACGCGAAGATTTGCCCGGCCCTTCGCTTCGCGCAGGAAAGTCTGTGCCGTGGAGCCGCGGAAGCGGCCGCGCCGCGTCATCTGCGAGTAGCCGACGCCATAGCGCGTCTTGCCGTTGAGGTCGGGATTGAGGGGAAAGCCCGCCTGTTGGGCGGCTTCGACGAAGCGGTGGGTGAGCGGCAGGATGGTGCGGTAGTTCTCGACTTTCAGCGGCCCGCCCTGGCCACGCACGGTGGGATCGCCCTTCTGAATGAAATCCTCGGACTTCATGAAGTAGGGCAGCACGTCGTCGTAGCTCCAGCCGCGCGCACCCATCTGGGCCCAGCCGTCGAAGTCGGCCGGCGCGCCGCGCACATAGAGCATGCCGTTGATCGAGCTCGAGCCGCCCAGCGTGCGCCCGCGCGGCCATTCCATGCGCCGCTCGCCCGAGCCCTTCTCCGGCTCGGTCGTGTAGTTCCAGTTGACCAGCGGGTTGCGCAGCAGAGAGCGCATGCCGGCCGGGATATGGATCATCGGATACCAGTCGGTGGGGCCGGCCTCGAGCAGTATCACCGAGGCACCTGTCTCGGAGAGGCGTGCGGCCACGACGCAGCCGGCGGAACCGGCACCCACGACAACATAGTCGGCCTGCATCGTCTTCTCCCTAGAGAGTGCCGGTGCGCTTGTCGCGCGGCACGAAATAGTCGGTGGGGCCAAGTTCCGGATCTTCCACGGCGTGCATGTTCTGCACGTGCCGCTCGATGTCCGTCGTGAAGAGAGCGTGCGAGAGCGCCTGCACCAGTCGCGTGGCGCCGATGAAAAGTCCGGGGATGTCGCCGGCCAGCGCGCCGTGGCTGAGGATGCTGCCCCAGTTGAAGAGGTGGATGTTGCCCAGGCCCGGCGTCCGGCCCGGCACCTTCTCCTCGAGTTCGAAGCCGCGGCCGAGATAGGGATAGCGCGCCGCCTCGGCATTGGCCTTGGCCTCGTCGGGACTGCGCACGTCCGCCCAGAGTTTCACGTTGGCAGTGAAGGCGGCGATTTCCTCGACGCGGCTCATGTCGATGTCGAAGCCCGTGCCGAACAGCACGACGTCGAAACGCTCCGTGGCCTTGGTCGTCTTCACCGTGACGCCGTCCGTGTCGACAATCACGTCGAGCCATGGCTCGGCAAAGCGGAAGGAGAAGCCCGGCAACCTCTGGCCGCGCAGCACCGATTCGTGGGGCGGCGGCGAGCCGGCCGCCAGCATGTAGGTGTAGATTTTCCAGCGCCAGTCGTCGTCGAGCATGCCCTGGCCACGCTGGAAGCCGGAGAACGACACGCCCTTGGCCTTGTTGACCTGCGGCAGATGCTGCCGTCGCGCGTAGCAAACCGCCTCGGCGGCACCGGCTTCGAGCGCGGTGCAGGCATTGTCGATAGCCGTGGCCAGCACCCCCAGCACGCCGATCCGCTTGCCGACAAGCTGGGTGAAATCGATGTCTTCCAAGGTGTGGAACACGCGACCCTGGCGGACGGGGTCTTCGGGATCGAACGAGGGAAACGACGGAAAGCGGAAACCGCCCGAGCCGTCGCGGCCGTTGGCCAGCACGACCTTGCGCGCATGAACGACCTCGCCGTTCGAGAGCGTGGCGCTGAGCAGATCGTCCGCCGGCTCGACCTTGAGCAGGTCGACGCCATTTTCGACCTGCAGCCCCACGACCTCGCGCACCCACAGGAGATAGGCGAGCCAGTCGAGACGCGGGATCTTGTAGAGCTTCTCCCAGCCGTCCGCCCCGTGCTGGGCCTCGTACCAGGCGCGAAAGGTGAGGGAGGGCACGCCGAGGTCGGGTCCGGTCAGGTGCTTGGGCGAGCGCAGGATCGGCATGCGCGCCGTGGTGTTCCACGGCCCTTCGCGGCCGTGCGTCTCGCGCTCGATGACACGGATATTGCCGATGCCCTCGCGCAGCAGGCCGTAGCCCACGGTCTGGCCACACATGCCGGCGCCCACCACCAGCACGTCGAGGACCCGCTTGCCGTCGGGCCCGGTGCGCTCGGGCACCCAGTTGGCGGCCGGATAGTTCAGCCGGGCGAGGTCGTGGCGCGCCGTCTTCCGCAGCGCGGCCAAGCCCTCATCATCCTCGACAACACCGACCATGCCGTGCTTCTCACTTTCTACCTGCTAATAGCAGGGGTATGCCGGGGAGAAAATGCCATGCGCGGTCGTCAGGTCTTCTTCGAAACGCTGCTCAATCACGGCGTCGATCGCATCTTCGGCAATCCCGGCACCACCGAGAGCCCGTTGCTCGACTCGCTGCTCGATTATCCGCAGATCCAGTACATCGTGCATCTGCACGAGGGTGTCGCGGCAGGCGCCGCCAACTTCTATGCCCAGGCGAGTGGCAAGACCGCCTTCGTGAACCTTCACGTGGCGCCCGGCCTCGGCAATGCCATCGGCATGATCTACGGCGCGCTCAAGAACAACTCGCCGATGGTCGTGACCGCGGGCCAGCAGGACACGCGGCTGCGCCTGCGCGATCCCGTGCTCGGTCACGATCTCGCGGCGATCGCGGCGCCCGTCACCAAGTGGAGCGTGCAGGTCGAAACCGTGGATGAACTGGGCCCGATCCTGCAGCGCGCCTTCAAGATCGCCAACGAAGCGCCGGCCGGGCCGGTGTTCGTGGCGCTGCCCATCAACGTCATGGAGCAGGAGACCAGTATTCCCCCCGGCAAGCCCGGTCGTTCGTTCGCCGCGACCCGGCCCGATCCAGCAGGCATCGCTGCCATGACGCGGCTGCTGCTGGCGTCGGCGAGCCCGACCATCGTGGCCGGCGACGATGTCGCGCGGGCCGGTGCCGTGGATACGCTGGTCAGGCTTGCCGAGAAGCTCGGCGCCTCGGTGTGGTTCGAGGGCTTGCGTGGCCGCAATTCGTTTCCGACCGACCATGCGTCGGCGCGCGGCACGCTCGCCTTCGATGCGCCGGGCGTCGCCAAGCAGTTCGCGTCGAACGATCTCGTCCTGATGGTGGGCGGGCCGTTCTTCGAGGAGGTCTGGTACGCCCCGGGCTCGCCGTTCGCATCAGGGACCAAGGTGTTGCAAATCGAGGCGGCGCCCTCTCGCCTCGCCTACAATTTCGCCCTCGATGCCGGCGTGGTTTCCGACGTGGGTGCGGGCTTGGCCGCGCTCGATGTCGCGCTCGCAACGGTCGCCGGCGAGGAGTTCGACGCCGCGGCTGCCAAGCGCAACGCAGCGCTCCAGGCACTGAAGGAGTCCGAGGCCGCGGCGCAGAAGGCCCGCGTCGAGAAGGCCTGGGCGCGCACGCCGACCTCGATGGCGCGTGCGATGGCCGAGATTCGAGCCGGCACGCCCGAGAACGCGATCGTGGCCGACGAGACGATCACGGCCAACCTCGACCTCTTCAAGACCTTTACCTTCGCCGGCCCTGATGACTATTTCAGCGGCCGCGGCGGTGGTATCGGCCAGGGCCTGGCGGGCGCCATCGGCGTTGCGGTGGCCCAGGCGCAGCGGCCGGTGCTCTGCCTCTCGGGCGATGGTTCGTCGATGTATTCCATCCAGGCGCTATGGACGGCGGCGCACCACGATCTCGCGATCGTGTTCGTGATCCTGGCCAATCGCGAATATCGCGTGCTGAAGCACAATATCGACGCCTATCGCGCGCGCTTCGATGTCAAATCCAACAAGCCCTACATGCACATGGACCTCGGCGGCCCGACCATGGGCTTTGTCGACATGGCCAAGGGCATGGGCGTGGCCGGCACCTATGTCGCCAAGGCCGACGACATCAAGGCCGCCGTCGCGGCTGCCTTCAAGACCGGCAAGCCGCACCTGATCGAAATCGAGATCGAAGGGAAGCGGTAGGCGCGCGCGTTCACACGCGCGGGCGGGCGGCAGCGCCTTCTGAGGCGCGAGAGCCCGCACGGTGCAGAAAGGATAAGGATCCCTCGCTTCAGCGCGGGGGTTACCCCGCGCGACTCGGGATGACAAAGATACGAGCGCTCCCCCAGCGGATTCTACTTCTGGAACGACCGGACCTTCGCCTGGTGGGCGCGGGCAGCGCCCGTGAGCATCGGCAGGTCGTTTCCGGCCAGCAGCAGCTTCATGCCCTTGCCCGTGTAGAGCTTCAGCAGCTCCTCGGTGTAGGCGCCGCCCATGCCCGGCCATTTGCCGTGCTTCTTGCAAGCAGCGATCACCTTGTCGACGGCGGCCTGGACCTTGGGATGTCCCGTCTCGCCCGGGATGCCGAGTTCCATCGACAGGTCGCTGGCGCCGACCAGCAGGCAGTCGATGCCCGGCACCGCCGCGATCGCCGCGGCATTCTTCACCGCCTTGGGCGTCTCGATCATCACGGTGAGCAGCATGTTGTCGTCGCTCTGTTTGGTCATCTCGCCCATCGGCATCGGCGCGTAGTCGAACTGCGCCTGGCCGCCGCCCACCGAGCGATGGCCGCGCGGCGGATAGCGCAGGCGGTCGGCGATCTCCTTGGCCTCTTCGGCGGTGTCGACATGGGGAATCACGATGCCCAGCGCGCCGCCGTCGAGGACACGGGTCGCCATGGCGAGTTCGCCGTAGGGCACGCGCACGATCGGG
This sequence comes from Reyranella sp., assembly GCA_029946105.1. Lineage (GTDB taxonomy): Bacteria > Pseudomonadota > Alphaproteobacteria > Reyranellales > Reyranellaceae > Reyranella. The sequence goes on from JAQSDW010000229.1 coordinate 5,104, forward strand.
GCGATACCTGAATCCTGGGCAGCCACCGAGATTGCGCAGGCCGTCTCGATCGACATGGAGCCATGCTCGAGGTCGAGGAACAGCCAGTCGAAGCCGGCCGCCTTCATGACCTTGATGATGTCGACGTTGCGCACCAGGCGGATGCCGATGCCGACCGCCAGCTGGTTTTTCTTCAGCCGCGCCTTGGCAGCATTGATCGCAAAGGCCATGTTTCCTCCGGTGGCTTTGGTCTTTCTGGACGGGGTAAGCTAATCGCCATGACTTTCCATGTCGAACGAATCGACCATGTCGTGCTCCGGGTGCGCGATCTCGCGGCGATGGTGCGTTTCTACGAGCAGGTGCTGGGATTTCGCGTCGAACGACGGCTGGAGAGGATCAGCCTCGTGCAGATGCGGGCCGGCGCCTCGATGCTCGACCTTGTCGCCGGCGAGCGCGCCGAAGCTGCGCCCAACATGGATCATCTCTGCTTCCGCGTGGCGCCGTTCGATCGTGACGCCATCGTCACCCGGCTGGCGCCGTTCGGCATATCGGTCGGCGAAACCGTGGAGCGCTACGGTGCGGAAGGAAATGGACCGTCAGTCTACTTCCACGATCCGGAAGGAAATCAGATCGAGCTCAAGGGACCCTCGAACGCGGCGCATTAACCCTTGGCCGCTGCACATGATGTGCTAGCTTGGCGGCAACGGGGAAATAACAACACGCCCGATTTGCGTGCGTCTGGGAGGACTACAAAGTGCGTATTTGCCTGGCACTCGTGGCCGGCAGCTTGGCTGCCGCCGTTTCTGTTGCATCACCGGCCTTCGCCCAGAAGCAGGGCGGCACGCTGCGCATCTCGCATCGTGACAACCCGCCCAGCGCGTCGATCCACGAGGAAGCGACGATCTCGGTGAACCAGCCCTTCATGGCCGTGTTCAACAATCTCGTGTTCTTCGATCCGAAGGAAAAGGTGAACAGCCCGGACAAGATCGTGCCCGATCTGGCCGAGAGCTGGTCGTGGAATCCCGACAAGACCAAGCTCACCTTCAAGCTGCGCACGGGCGTCAAGTGGCACGACGGAAAGCCCTTCTCGGCCAAGGACGTGAAGTGCACTTGGGACGCGCTGACGGGCAAGGGCGATGAGAAGCTCGACATCATCCGCAAGAATCCGCGCAAGGTCTGGTACAGCAATCTCAAGGAAGTGACGGTCGGCAGCGACACCGAGGTGACCTTCACCCTCGGCCGGCCGCAGCCGTCCTTCCTGTCCATGCTCGCCGCCGGTTACTCGCCGGTCTATTCCTGCCATGTGTCGGGCCGCGATATGCGCTCCAAGCCGATCGGCACGGGCCCGTTCAAGGTCGTCGACTTCAAGCGCAACGAAGCGATCAAGCTGGTGCGCAATCCCGACTACTGGAAGAAGGGCCGCCCCTACCTCGACGTCATCGACTGGAAGATCGTGCCCAACCGCAGCACCCGCATGCTGGGCTTCGCCGCCGGTGAATTCGACATGACATTCGATTCCGATGTCACCTTCCCGCTGCTGAAGGACATCCAGGCGCAGAAGCCCGATGCCGTCTGCGAGGCGCGGCCGAGCAACGTCAACACCAACCTGCTCGTCAATCGCGATGCCCCGCCCTTCGACAATCCGGAACTGCGGCGTGCCTTGGCCCTGTCGCTCGATCGCAAGGCGTTCAACGACATCCTGTTCCAGGGCCACGCGCTGACCAGCGCGTCGATGCTGCCGCCGCCGGCGGGTGTGTGGGGCATGTCCAAGGAAATGCTGGAAACCATGCCGGGTTATTCACCCGACCGGCAGAAGCCCCTCGCCGAAGCCAAGGCGATCATGGAGAAGCTCGGCTACTCCAAGGACAAGCCGCTCAAGCTCAAGGTGGCGACGCGCAACATCGCGATCTACCGCGATCCGGCGGTGATCCTGATCGACCAGCTCAAGCAGATCTATATCGAGGCTGAATTGGAGCCGATCGACACGACGGTCTGGTACACCAAGATCCAGCGCAAGGATTACTCGGTCGGTCTCAATCTGACCGGGTTGGGCCTCGACGATGCCGACACCAATTTCTACGAGAACTTCCACTCGACGTCGGATCGCAACTATACGGCCTACAAGAATCCCGAAGTCGACAAGCTGATCGACCAGCAGTCGGCGGAAACCGACATCGAGAAGCGCAAGAAGCTGGTCTGGGAGATCGAGAAGAAGCTGATCGAGGACGGTGCCCGTCCGGTGATCAACAACAACGTCGCCAATACCTGCTGGGATCCCAAGGTGAAGAACGTCATTCTGCAGCACAACAGCATCTACAACGGCTGGCGTTTCGAAGACGTCTGGCTGGACAAGTAAGCACGCCGCGATGGGAGCATACCTCACCCGGCGCTTCCTTCTGATGCTCCTGACCCTGTTCGGGATGTCGGTGCTGATCTTCGTCATGCTGCGCCTCGTGCCCGGCAACATCGCCGACATCCTCGTCGATGCCGCCGGGATCGCGGATCCCAAGGAGAAGGCGAAGATCATCAACGAGCTCGGGCTCGACCGGCCGATCCTGGAGCAGTACGGCCAGTGGATCGGCGGTCTGGTGCGGGGCGATCTCGGCTTCGCCTATGTCTCCGAGCGGCCAGCTCTCGAGGAGATCGCGCCACGCATTCCGATCAGCGCCAAGCTCGCGGGCATGGCGCTGGTCCTTTCGGTGCTGATCGGCGTGCCGTTCGGCGTCATCAGTGCCGTCCGGCAGAATACCGCCCTCGACTATTTCCTGCGCGTCATCAGTCTCAGCGGCCTGTCGTTGCCGTCGTTCTGGCTCGGCCTGCTGGTCCTGATGGCGTCCGTGCACTGGTTCGGTACCATTCCCATCTACAGCAACGAGCCTCGAAGTTTCCTCCAGGAGGTGGGGCTTCTCTCGATCCCGGCCGCCGTCGTCGGCTTCCGAAGTTCGGCGCTGGTCATGCGGCTCACGCGATCCTCGATGCTCGAAGTGCTGCGCCAGGATTACATCCGCACCGCCCGGTCCAAGGGCGCGTCGCAGACCTCGGTCAATTACGACCACGCGCTGCGCAATGCGCTCCTGCCGGTGGTCACCATCATCGGCATCGAGGCGGCGTTCCTGGTCGGCGGCCTGATCGTCACCGAGACCGTGTTCAACATTCCCGGCGTCGCCCGCTTCCTGGTCGAGGCGATCCTGTGGCGCGACTACCCGATCGTGCAGAACCTGGTGATGCTCATCGCCTTTGTCGTGGTCATGGTCAATTTCCTGGTCGACATGGCCTACATGGCGCTCGACCCGCGCATCAAATACGCGGACTGAACATGGCCCACATTAACCACGATGCCGAACTCACCCGCGCCGGTGCCTATGTCACCGGCGGTTGGAGCACGATCGTCTTCTTCACCCGCCGCTATCCGCTGGGAGCGGTCGGCGCGCTGATCGTACTGGCCTTCATCCTGACGGCGGTGTTCGCCAGTGTGATGGCGCCCATCGACCCGACGGCAACGAATGCCCGCGCCTCGCTCGCCAAGCCGGGCGGCACCTATCTGCTGGGCGCCGATTTCATGGGCCGCGACATGTACAGCCGCATCGTTCACGGCGCGCGTATTTCCCTGGCCGTCGGCGTCGGCGCCATGAGCCTGGGTTGCATTCTCGGCGTCTCGATCGGCCTGATGAGCGGCTATCTCGGCGGCTGGATCGATCTCGCCACGCAGCGGCTGATGGACATCATGCAGTCTCTGCCGCTCCTGGTCATGGCGATCGTCATGGCGGCCTCGCTGGGGCCGTCGTTGCGCAACACCATTATTGCCATCGCCATTCCACTGGTGCCGAGCGTCGCCCGCGTCGTGCGCTCGAGTACGCTCTCGTTGCGAGAACAGCCCTTCGTCGAAGCGGCGCGTGCCGTCGGCATGGGCGAACTGCGCATCGCCGTCCGCCACGTCCTGCCCAACACCCTGGCACCGCTGATCGTGCTGGCCACGGCCCAGCTCGGCTCGGCGATCCTGACCGAGGCGTCGCTTTCCTTCCTCGGCCTGGGCATTCCCGAGCCGCATCCCTCGTGGGGCCGCATGCTGTCGGAGTCGGCCGCCGAGTACGTCCGCTCGGCGCCCTGGCTGGTGATTTTCCCCGGCCTTGCCATCAGCCTCACCGTGTTCGGCACCAACCTGCTGGGCGATGCGTTGCGCGATATTCTCGACCCGCGGGAGCGGACATGAGGCAGCGCACGTGAGCGATCTTCTCGAGGTCGAGAACCTCAGTACCTGGTTTTATACGCGCCAAGGCATCGTCAAGGCAGTCGACGGCGTCGACTTCAATGTCGCGTCGGGCGAAACCCTGGGCATCGTCGGCGAATCCGGCTGCGGCAAGAGCATGACGGCGCTCTCCCTGATGCGCCTGATTCCCGATCCGCCGGGCCGCATCATTTCCGGGTCGGTGAAGCTTGCCGGCCGCGACCTGCTCAAGATCAGCGAAGAGGAGATGCGCGACGTCCGCGGCAACGAGATCTCGATGATCTTCCAGGAGCCGATGACGTCGCTCAATCCGGTCATGACCATCGGCCGGCAGATCTCCGAGGCATTGATCCTGCATCGCGAGATGAACAGGAGGCAGGCGCTGAAGCGCTCGGTCGAGATGCTGGACCTGGTGCGCATCCCCGAGCCGGCGCAGCGCTCCAAGGAGTACCCGCACCAGCTTTCGGGCGGCATGCGCCAGCGCGCCATGATCGCCATGGCACTGGCCTGCAACCCCAAGGTCCTGATCGCCGACGAACCGACGACGGCGCTCGACGTCACCATCCAGGCGCAGATCCTCGAGCTGATCGTCGAGCTGCAGCGGGAGTTCAGTGCCGCCGTGATCCTGATCACCCACGATCTCGGCGTGATCGCCGAGACCGCGCACCGGGTGATCGTGATGTACGCCGGCCGCAAGGTCGAGGAGGCCGAGGTCGGCGAGCTGTTCGCCCGACCGCTGCATCCCTACACCTCGGGCCTCCTGGCTTCGATCCCGCGTCTCGACCTGATGCGCGGCGAGGTCGATCGCAAGACCGATCGTCTGCAGGAGATTCCCGGCATCGTGCCGCCGCTGTTCGACCTGCCCGAAGGCTGTGCCTTCGCGCCGCGCTGCAGCAAGGCCGACGATCACTGCCGGCGCGAGCGGCCGGCCTATGAACAGAAACGGACAGGCCACTGGGCGGCCTGCTGGCACAGCAATGGCTAATTCCAACGTGCCCGTCCTGGCGATCCGGGACCTGAAAAAGCATTTCCCGGTGAAAAAGGGCCTGCTGCGCCGCACGGTGGGCCAGGTCTATGCCGTCGATGGCATCAGCTTCACGATCGGCGCCGGCGAGACCCTGGGCCTGGTGGGCGAGAGCGGCTGCGGCAAGACCACGGCCGGCCGGGCCGTATTGCGTCTCACCGAGCCCACCTCCGGCACCATCGAGGTCGACGGCACCGATATCACCCATCTGTCCAAGGGCGATCTGCGCCCCTATCGGCGACAGATGCAGATCATCTTCCAGGACCCGTTCTCCTCGCTCAATCCGCGCATGTTCGCCGGCGACATCGTGGGTGAGCCGCTGCTGGTGCATGGCGTGTCGTCCCGGAAACAGCGGCAGGAGATGGTGGCGGCGCTGTTCGCGCGGGTGGGCTTGCGGCCGGCGCAGATGCTCAACTATCCGCACCAGTTCTCGGGCGGTCAGCGCCAGCGCATCGGCATTGCCCGCGCCCTGGCGCTGGGACCGAAGCTGATCGTGGGCGACGAGCCGGTGTCGGCGCTCGACGTCTCGATCCAGGCCCAGGTCATCAATCTCCTGCAGGATCTGCAACGCGAGCGGCAGCTTTCGTACCTGTTCATCTCGCACAATCTCGCGGTGGTCGAGCACATCAGCCACCACATCGCCGTGATGTATCTCGGCCGTATCGTCGAATATGCCGACACGCGGTCGATCTTCATGCGCGCCCAGCACCCCTACACCGAGGCCCTGCTGTCGGCCGTGCCGGTGCCGGATCCCGCCATCAAGCGTCAGAAGCGCGTGCTGCAGGGTGATGTGCCGAGCCCGGTGAAGCCGCCGTCCGGCTGCCACTTCCACACCCGCTGCCCCTATGTCGTGTCCCGCTGCAAGATCGAGGCACCTCCGCTGCGCGAAATCGCACCAGGGCATCACGTTTCCTGCCATCTGCGCTAGACTGCTGCTCATCGGAGCGCGCCACTC
>JAQSDW010000230.1:0-1397 GCA_029946105.1 Reyranella sp.
ATTGGCGAGCCCGGCTGGATTCGAACCAGCGACCACCAGCTTAGAAGGCAGGTGCTCTATCCCCTGAGCTACGGGCCCGTATCGGCAGAATAGCACACGGCTTCGCCGTCAGTGCGTCCCCAAGGTCAGTGCGTCCAGCGTCCGAGGCGGGTGAAGGCGAAATTGTCGGCATAGGCCTTGGGCCGGACCGGCCGCGCGTGCGGCAGTTCCACACGGTATTGCCAGCCGTTCTTCTCGGCATAGGCCTTGGCCTCGTCGAGGGTCGGAAACTGCAGCCGGACCTGGATCATGGTGTCGCGTGAGCTGGTCCAGCCCATCAGCGGGTCGACCTGTTTCGGCGAAGGCTCGGGCTCGAGGACCCACTCGTGGGTATTGCCCTGGCCGGACTGCATCGCCGTCTTGGCGGGCTTGTAGATTCGGACCTGCATGAACGCCGTTTCTCCATCGACACGCGCTTCGGGCGGGGCTTGGTCGGGGCGGCCGGATTCGAACCGACGACCTTCTGCGCCCAAGGCAGACGCGCTACCAGACTGCGCTACGCCCCGCCGCAAACTCCATCTTTGACGCGAGCGGTTCTACCAGTGCCCCGGGCTGCTCGAAAGGGCAATTTCCAGGTGCTACACTGCATCATGTTCGATCAAACGCCCGAGGAAGGCCGTCCCGGCCGCGCCCCTTCCGTCAATGTCCTGGGCGGCGCCCTGCAATCCTGCTCGATGCAGCCCGTCACCGGCTTCTATCGCGACGGCTGCTGCAACACCGGGGCCGAGGATGTCGGCCTGCATACGGTCTGCGTCGTCGCCACCGGGGAATTCCTCGCCTTCTCCAAGGCGCACGGCAACGACCTCAGCACCGCGATGCCGCAGTATGGCTTCGCCGGCCTAAAACCCGGCGATCGCTGGTGCCTCTGCGCGTCACGCTGGAAAGAGGCCCTCGATGCCGGCGTCGCACCCCAGGTCGTGCTCGAGGCCACCCACGCCGCGACCCTGCGCGTGGTGTCGCTCGACAAGCTGAAGAAGTACGCCTTCCGCCCGCACTAGGCGTCGATACTCAGGTTTCGACGCTAGGCCTCGATGAACTGGTAGCCGGTCTTGATCCGGCCGTCCGCGGCCAGCACCAGGAAGTCGAAACCGATCGAGATCGCGTCCCCGCCCCCGGCCGGGAGCATTTCCCAGCGAAGCTTGATCGTGTCGTGATGGCCATCGACGCCGTCCTGCAGGCGGAACACGCACCCCTTCTCCTTCACCCATTTTTCGTAGGCGTCGGTGACGCGACTCTCGATGCCGTCATAGCCGATGGCTTCGAGCGTCCGCGCCAGGTGCTGCGCATCCTCGACCCAGAGTTCCCGGATGCGTCGACGGCGTGCGGTCACGTCAGACTCGTTCCAGATCGAGATGTAT
>JAQSDW010000230.1:1497-11228 GCA_029946105.1 Reyranella sp.
GGCGTTGATGTTGCTCATGCTGCCGATATGGCGCCGCCCGACGACGAAAGCGATGACGCCGGGGGTAATCACGGGAAAGACCATGAAGAATTGGGCAAAGATCGACGGCGCACTGGCCGACCATGTCGACGCGAACTGGTTGCGCGAAAGCGCCGTGAAGCGCCGGCTGCGTGAGGAAACCTCGCGGATGCCGCGGGCCAACATGCAGATCTCGGCCCATCAGGGCCAGCAGATCGGCCTTCTCGCCCATGCCATCGGTGCCCGGCGCGCGGTCGAGGTCGGCACCTTCACCGGCTATTCCTCGCTCTGCATCGCCGAGACCCTGCCGGCCGACGGCAAGCTGTGGTGCTGCGACGTCAGCGAGGAATGGACCTGCATCGCGCGGCGTTACTGGAAAGAGGCAGGCGTCGAGAAGCGCATCGAGCTCACCATCGGACCGGCGCTGGGGACGCTCGACTGGCTGCTGGCGCAGGGCCTCACCGGCCAACTCGACCTCGCCTTCATCGATGCCAACAAGGACGACTACGACGCCTACTACGAGCGCTGCCTGAAGCTCGTGCGACCGGGCGGACTGGTGCTGATCGACAATGTGCTGTGGCGCGGATGGATCGCGGAGCCGGCGCATGTCGACGCGGATACGAAGGCGATCCGCGCGCTCAACGCAAAGCTCAAGGCCGACGAGCGCGTCGACCTCGCCCTGTTCGCCGTCGGAGACGGCATGACCTGTGCGCTGAAGCGCTAGAGCTTCGGCCCGGTAGGTTGTAATAAGGGGGCATGGCTCGCGACGCGTTCAGCTATCGGGGCGACCCGGCAGTCCCTGCCTTTCCCGACGACCGTCCGATTCTCATTTTCGACGGCAACTGCGTCCTCTGCTCCAGCTTCGCTCAATTCATTCTTCGAACCGATCGAAGTCGTCGCTTCCGGCTCCTGGCGGCGCAAACGCCGCTCGGTGCGGCCCTGTACGCGCATTTTGGCCTCGACGCCGTCGACTACAAGACCAACATCCTCATCGAAGACGGACGAGCCTGGCTCAAATCGGAAGGTTCCATTCGAATCTTCGATGGGCTCGGATTTCCCTGGTCCCTCGTCTCGATCGCAAGGCTGCTGCCGCGGCCGCTCCGCGATTGGCTATATGAAATCGTCGCCCGCAACCGCCTGCGTTGGTTCGGCGTGCGAGAAACCTGTTACTTGCCCGATCCATCCGAGGCGGATCGGTTCATCGGATGAGCTGCGGCCTGACCGTTCTGATCGTCGGCGGGTATGGCATCTTCGGCGGCCGTATCGTCGAGTTGCTCGAGAACGAAGAGCGATTGACCCTGATCGTCGCGGGCCGCTCGTTCGGACGAGCCGACACCTATTGCAAATCTCGCCGCAAAGCCGTGGCCACGCTCGTGCCGGCGGCATTCGACCGCGACGGCGACCTCCGCGCGCAACTCGCCTTGCTTCAGGCGGATATTCTCGTCGATGCCAGTGGTCCCTTTCAGGCCTATGGCGACGGTCAATATCGCGTCATCGAAGCCTGCATCGCCAACGGCATCAATTATCTCGACCTGGCCGATGGTTCCGATTTTGTCGCAGGCATCAGCGCCTTGGATCAGGAGGCACGTACGGCAGGCCTGTACGTGCTCTCCGGTGTGTCGAGCTTCCCGGTTCTGACGGCAGCCGTCGTTCGGCGCTTGTCCACCGACATGGCGCGCGTCGACGTCATCCGCGGTGGCATCGCTCCTTCGCCCTTCGCCGGCGTCGGGCAAAACGTGATTCGTGCAATTGCTGCCTATGCCGGCCAAAGCATCCTGCTCGGGCGCGAGGACGAGACCCGGGCTGGCCATCCATTCACCGAGCAATCGTGCTTCACCATCGCACCGCCTGGACATCTGCCGCTGCGAAACACGATGTTCTCCCTCGTCGATGTCCCCACCTGCGTGCGTTGGCGGAGCTGTGGCCCGAGGCGAAAAGCATCTGGATGGGGCCGGTCCGGTGCCCGAAGTACTTCATCGCGCGCTGATCGCGCTCGCGTGGCTCGTGCGCAAGAAGCTTTTGCCTTCGCTATCGCGCCTGGCCCCTCTCATGCATTTCACCTCGAATCGCCTGCGCTGGGGCGAGCATCGTGGCGGCATGTTCGTCGAGATCGAAGGAGCCAACCAGTCTGGGGCACAACTCAGGCGTTCCTGGCATCTGCTTGCCGAAGGAAACGATGGACCGTTTATCCCCGCAATGGCGGTCGAAGCTCTCGTTCGAAAAGCGCTCGATGGACGACTGCCGTCCCCCGGTGCGCGAGCCGCGGTCCGCGACCTGGAACTCTCCGATTATGAAGAACTGTTTGCTCAGCGAACGATCTACTGCGGCATAAGGGATGCTCCGGCCGGCGCTTCTCCGCTCTATGCATGCGTCTTGGGAACCGCCTGGAACAGTCTGCCTGCCGAGATCCGCGACATTCACGAAATCGATAGCACGGCTTCGACAAGCGGTCGGGCAAGCGTGGAACGTGGGCGAGGCGTGCTGGCGCATTTGGCAGCGTCGATTTTCGGATTTCCCCCAGCAGCGGAGGACGTACCGGTCGGCGTGCGCTTCGAGGTGTCGAACGACGGCGAGACATGGACCAGGACCTTCGGCGATAAGTCGTTTTCCAGTTGTCAGTTCGCCGGTCGAGGGCGATCCGACGGACTGGTTTGCGAGCGTTTTGGCGCCCTGACATTCGCCATGGCGCTCGTTCCCGAAGGAGACCGGCTGTCCCTCGTCCTGCGTCGCTGGAGCGCCTTTGGAATTCCTCTTCCCATGTGGCTTGGTCCGAGATCAGCTTCGTATGAAACGACGGAGAGCGGCCGGTTTCGTTTCCATGTCGAAATCAGCCATCCCCTTACCGGCCTCATCGTGCGCTACCGAGGCTGGCTGACGCGCTGACGTCCTAGACGGCGTTGCCGAAGATCGCGTTCCTGACCTTGTCGCCGACCTTGATGCCCAATAGCTTGGCACTGCCGCCGTTGATCTCGAGCACGCCGCGCACCGGGAACTGACTGGGAATGCTGTCGGTCGACAGCGGCACGGCGTTGGAATGGATGTGCCGGATCGTGCCGTCGGCGGCGATGAAGATCATGTCGAGCGGGATCAGCGTGTTCTTCATCCAGAAGCTGACGGGCGCCTCCTGGTAGAAGTCGAACAGCATGCCTTCGTAGGGGCCGAGCTTCTCGCGAAACATCAGGCCATATGCACGCTCGGCGTCGTTCGTTGCCAGGTCGATCTCGAACTTGAGCTGGCGCCCTCCAGTTTCGATCACGAGGGAGGAGCGCCCGAACTTGGGCGCCGCGCCCTGCGCCACCACTACACCTGCCGCCAAGGCGAAGGGAGCTGCGAAAAAGAGCCGGCGGCCGAGCCGCCGATGAAATCCTGCGAATGCCATGGCCATGGGATAGAGCCTGCGGGCCGATTTCGTCAAACTCAAGACACTTGCGTGACAACCGGTCGCTTCCCATAGTGCGGGCCAATCATCGGGGGGAGCCGCACCGCGGCTGAGAGGTTCGCAAGAACGACCCCGGGAACCTGATCCGGTTAATGCCGGCGTAGGGACTGGTGACTTTCGTGGTGGCTTCTCCTTCCCTCTCCGTGCGCGACGCGCGCATCGTCTTTGGCGACCGCGTAGTCGCGCGCGACCTCACGCTCGATTTTCCCGGCGGCCGGACGACCTGCCTGCTGGGCCGCAGCGGCGTCGGCAAGACTTCCCTGCTGCGCTGGCTGGCCGGCCTCCTGCCGGGCGTCACACGCGCGCAGCCGCTCGCCTACATGGCGCAGCGCGACCTGCTGCTGCCGTGGCTCGACATCCTCGACAACGTCCTGCTCGGCTATCGCCTGCGTGGCGATGCCGCGACCCTCGAAGCCGCCCGGCCGCGCGCGCGGGCCCTGCTCACGGATGTTGGCCTCGGCGACAGGATGTGCGATCGCCCCGAGGCGCTGTCGGCCGGCATGCGACAGCGCGCGGCGCTCGCGCGCACGCTCTGCGAGGACCGGCCCGTCATCCTGATGGACGAGCCGTTCGCGCATCTCGACGCCGTCACGCGGTTGGATCTGCAGGATCTCTCGGCGCGGTTGCTGTTGGCCCGGACGGTCGTGCTGGTGACGCACGATCCGCTGGAGGCGCTCCGGCTCGGCCACCAGGTCCGCGTCCTGTCGGGCTCGCCCTTCTCTGTCGGCTCGGCGATCGAACCCGCGGGCTCCGTGCCGCGCGATCCCGCCGATCCGGTGTTGCTCGGTCTGCAGGCCCGGCTCATTGCCGAACTGCGAAGTGCCGCATGAGGCCACTGATCACAGCGCTCGGCCTGCTGCTTGCCTGGGAAGCGCTTGCCCGGGCGACCGGCGTCCCGGTCTACATCCTGCCGCCGCCGTCGCGCGTCGTCGTTGTGCTGATCGAGCGCTTCGACCTTCTGATCGAGCAGGCCGCCTGGACGGCGGCCGAGATGGTGCTGGGCCTGGTCCTTGGCCTGTTCCTCGGCGCGATGCTCGCCATCGTCTTTGCCGCCTCGGCTGGATGGCGCCGCTGGGCTCTGCCGCTCGTGATCATTTCCCAGGCGATACCGGTGATCGCCATCGCGCCGCTGCTCGTGCTGTGGCTGGGCTACGGCATGGCGTCCAAGGTTGCGATGGCGGCACTGGTGATTTTCTTCCCCGTGGTCAGCGCCCTCTATGATGGCCTGCGCCGAACCGACCCGGGTTGGCTCGACCTCGCGCAGACGATGGATGCTTCGCCCAGGGCGGTGCTCCTCCAGATCCGTCTGCCTGCCGCCCTGCCCGCCTTCGCATCGGGCGCGCGCATTGCCGCTGCCGTGGCGCCCATCGGCGCGGTGATCGGTGAATGGGTCGGTGCAAGCGCTGGCCTCGGCTTCCTGATGACCCAATCGCTGGCGCGCGGGCAGACGCCGCTCGCCTTCGCCGCCCTCGTTCTGCTGTGCCTTCTCGGGCTCGCGCTCTACCACGCGACCGATTGGGCGGCCCGCCGACTGGTTCCCTGGCAATCGCTTCAAGGAGAATGACCATGCGTATCCTGTTTCAGGCCCTCGTGATCCTGGCGCTCGCCTGCACGGCCCTGCCCGCCTCGGCGCAGGACAAGGTTCGCCTGCTGCTCGACTGGTTCGTCAATCCCGACCATGCGGCCCTCGTCGTCGCCAAGCAGCGTGGCCTCTTCACCAAGCACGGGCTGGACGTCGAACTGATCGCGCCGGCCGATCCCAATGCGCCGCCCAAGCTCGTGGCGGCCGGCCAGGCCGACTATGCGCTGTCGTATCAACCGACCCTGCAGATGCTGGCGGCCGAGAGCTTGCCGCTGGTCCGCGTCGGCGTCCTCGTCGCCCAGCCGCTCAACTCCCTGGTCGCACTCGAGGACGGGCCGGTGAAGACCCTCGCCGACTTCAAGGGCCGCAAGATCGGCTACTCGATCGCGGGCTTCGACGAGGCGCTGCTGGGGGCGATGCTCGAAAGTGCCGGCCTCACGCTCAAGGACGTGACCCTGATCAACGTCAATTTTGCGCTGACCACGGCGCTGATGAGCAAACAGGTCGACGGCGTGATCGGCGCGTTCCGCAATTTCGAACTCAACGATCTGGCATTGAACAAGGCCAAGGGCCGGATCTGGCTGGTCGAGAAGAATGGCGTGCCGACCTACGACGAGCTGATCGTGGTGGCCAAGCGCGAGACCGTCGACGTCGCGCGGACGAAGAAGCTGCTGGCGGCCATCACCGAGGCGACGGCATGGCTGAAGGCCAATCCGGCCGAAGCCTGGGCGGTCTTCTCGAAGTCCGCCAAGGACCTCGACAACGACCTCAACCGCCTCGCCTGGAAGGATACGCTGCCCTTGCTGGCCGACGATCCCCTGGCCCTCGATCGGGCGCGCTATGAGACATTCGCGGCGTTCCTGGTGAAGCGCGGCCTGATCAAGCAGGCGCCGGCGCTCGACACCTACCTGCGCGACATGAGGTGACCTGACCTCAAACCGCCGTGCCTCAGGCTCCCCGGATCTCGATGACCTGAAGGCCTTTTTGCCCTTCGGCGACGCGGATCATGACCTTCTGGCCGGGAGCCAGGGCATCCATGCCATGCCGGCGCAGCACCGCGGCGTGGACGAAGATGTCGCCGTCGGTGGCCTCGCGCGTGACGAAGCCGTAGCCCCGTTCGTTGTTGTACCATTTGACCAGGGCGACGATGTATTCGCCCATCGCGACGCCGTCCGGTATCGTCGGCGGCTTCGGCCCGACAGCGACCGCCGTCGACGAATCGACCTCGAGCACCTTCATGACCTGCCAGCCCTTGGGGCCTCGCACGCCGGCGCATACAACAGTAGCCCCGGGCTTGATATCCTCATGCCCGGCCTGTCGAAGTGTCGTCACATGCAAGAACGCGTCGCTATTGTCGATGTCGAGGGCTAGAAATCCGTACCCTTTGACTGCGTTGAACCACTTAACTTTACCACGCAGCTCAACAGAACCCGCGTCCCCGCTCGCTTCCCCCTGGTGGGTCGTCATTCAACGATCCCTTTTGTTATTTCGAAATCCTATCATTCCGGAGAGCGGACGCAACGTCCTTGTGAGCACTCATCGGTCGAAATAGTCGACACAACCTGTGCAAGTAGGAGTCACCATCGATGTTTAGAGCCGATCTGTTCAAGGGAAAGCGCTTTCTCGTCACCGGTGGCGGTACCGGGCTCGGCCGGATGATGATGGAGAAATTCGTCGAACTGGGCGCCGACTGCGTCATCTGCGGACGCCGCGGGGGCGTGCTGGAGGAGACGGCGGGCCAGGTCATGGCAAAGTACCCCGGCCGCCGGGTCGACACCCATGCTGTAGATATCCGCGTCGCCACCGCGGTCGAGGAGATGATCGAGCAGATATGGGCGACGGGACCGCTCGACGGTCTCGTCAACAACGCCGCCGGCAACTTCATTTCCCAGACCAAGGACTTGAGCCCGCGCGCCTTCGATGCCATCGCCAACATCGTCCTGCACGGCACGTTCTACATGACCAATGCCTGCGGCAAGCGCTGGATCGCCGAGAAGCGCAAGGCGAGCGTGCTCAGTATCCTCACGACGTGGGTCTGGACCGGCAGTCCTTTCGTCGTGCCGTCCGCCATGTCGAAGGCCGGCGTCGCCGTCATGACCCAGAGCCTCGCCGTCGAATGGGCGTGCCACGGCATCCGCCTCAACGCCATCGCGCCCGGCCCCTTCCCCACCGAAGGCGCCTGGGCCCGGCTCAATCCGCTGAAGGAAGGCGCAACCAACGAAGGTGGGGACGACCGCTACAACACGCGCAATCCGATGGGCCGCGTCGGGCGGCCAAGCGAGCTCGCCAACATGGCGGCCTTCCTGATGAGCGAAGAGGTCGAGTACATCAACGGCGAAGTGATCGCGATCGACGGTGCCATGGGCATCATGGGTAACGGCACCTTCTCGAACATGATGGCCTACAGCGAAGCCGACTGGCAGCGCATCCGCGCGCAGATCCAGACGACCAACGCCGCCGACAAGGCCAAGCGCAGCTAGGACTGGTTGAGTGCCGCCGTCAGGGTGCGGTGGAAGTGAACGATGGCGCTTTCGAACTTGCCGAAGCTGAAGGCATCGTTGGCACCGCTGCCCAGGCCGCGCTGGATGGCCTGGACGACGGCACGATCTTCGGCGGCGCCCGTCGTGCCCACGAAGTCGGCGTCGCGCCTGGCCTTGGCCACCGCCTCGGGGTCGTCGCCGCCGCCATTGGTCAGCGTGTAGGTGATCTGCCGGGTGCGATCGATCGCCATCGGCTCCAGGATCACGACGTTGGTGTGGCGCGACAGCACCGTTATCAGGACATTCGGGAACAGGTGGTAGACGTAGGTCAGCAGGCCCTCGACCCGGCGTTCCCGCGGCGGGACCTTGGCCAGCTTCTTGATGCGCTGGAACGGATAGGTGACGCGGCTGTTGCGGCCAAACAGGTCGATGACGTTCAGGTTGTCGAAGCCGTAGGGGAGGAAACTCTCCGGATGGGTCGACTTGATATGATAGCCCTCGATGAAACTCTCGAGCAGGATCTTCCAGTTGACCTCGAACTCGCGCTCTGCCGTCGCGAAGTGGCGCTGGTCGGGGCCAATCAGCCTGGAGAGTCCGGCGAGAGAATCGTCGCCCAGCGCCGGCTCGTCCTGCGTCACGAAAACCAGTCCGAAGCGTTCGCTCGCCGTCACCGGCACCAGCGGATGCGCGTCTTTGTCGAAACCCGGAAAGCCCTCCTCGTGCGGGATATGGCGCAGGCTGCCTTCGAGATTGTAGGTCCAGCCATGATAGCGACAGACGAAGGCCCGGCTGCAAGCCGACCCGCTCGCGACCTGCATGCCGCGGTGCCGACAGGCATTGCGGAAGGCGCGGACTTTGCCGTCGGCGCCGCGCACGACGACGATCGGAGTGCCGGCTGCTTCGCGGGCGACGTAGGAGCCGACCTCAGGCAGCGCGGTCGACGGGCAGAACGGCGTCGGCGAGCGCCGCAGCACCTGTTCGAGCTCCGCAGCCAATCGTTCGCCGGAACGATAGTTGGCGACCGGCTCGCGCCAGACCTCCTGCCCGACATCGGTCGTGCCGTTGGCGATATGGTCGAGAACGCGTTGCGCCACCGACTGGTCGTCCATCGCCGTCTTCATGCCTTTCGCCTCTCGAGTCCCGGTGCGGCAATCATATGCCGCGCGCGGCAGCCGGCTTCATCGGTAATCGCTTAGCACCTGCAGCAACCATCGCTCATGTTGCACGAATGCAACACGTGTGGGCGATTGATACGAGACCATAGCCTCGATGACCTGTGGTGGCCTCAATTGAGCCAAAGTGTGCGGGCTATCTGCCTCATCATTTTTTTCCATCTTGGGTCGCGATGAGAGCCTACCGTGTGGTTGAGCACTAAGTTGGTCTCCCAGAAATTGAACACCCTGGTGCGCCGGCGCTTTGTCTCCTTGGGCGTGCTGGCCGCCACGCAACTCGTTGCCGGCGGCGCGGCGATGGCCCAGTCGGTCGAGGCCCGGCACTGGCGGGGCATCACCGCGACCACCCGTCAGCCGGAGCAGGTCGTGGCCGGGACGACGGCCGAATGGCGGGGCCTGTGGAGCCGGGTCGGGGTGCCACCGCCGGACATGTTCGAGCAGGGCCGGACGAATGCCGTCGGCATCTTCCTGGGCCGCCGCGCCAGCGAAGGCTATGCGGTCAATATCCTTTCGACCAGCCGGCGGCGCGACCGCATCGTGGTCGTCTTCGAAGAAATCATGCCGCCCGAGATCATGATGGCCCAGCGCTCGGCACCCAGGCCCGTCGCAAGCGCCCCGTCGCCGTCGCTTGCCCCGTCCCTTGCCCCGTCCCTTGGGCCTTCCCTTGGACCCGGCGGCCCCGGCAGCGCCGGATTTGCGCCCTCCGGCGCCGGGGCCCCGGCGACCAGCGGGCTGGCCCCTGCTCCCAGCCGGCCGGCCGGCCAGCCCACGTCGCCTTGGGCGATCATCCTGATCCACCGGGCCGACCTGCCCGTCTCTGTCGAGCAGCGCCTCTTCCGCTAGCGAAGCCTAATGGGCCCGATCTAGTGGGAGTGCCGCGGCACTCCCCGCTTCTGCGCGATCTGCTGGAAGTTGACGGCGAAGTCGAGGCACGCGCCGGTCGAGAGCTGCCCCACGAATTGGCGCTGCAACTCCTGCCACGGCGTCTGGCTGGGCACGACGTTCGGCTTCCAGGCCTTCCGGCGCCTGGCCAGTTCGGC
>JAQSDW010000231.1 GCA_029946105.1 Reyranella sp.
AAGACCATTCCCGGACTGACGGCGAAGTCCTCGATCGTCAGCCATACGATCCGCCTGTCTGGCCCGATCGAGGAGGGCGATGCCGACAAGCTGCGCGCTGTCCTCGTCCGCCTGAAGTCGGCGACGCCACCGCTGCCGGACCGGCCGCTTGCCACCATCGAACTCAGCAGTGCCGGCGGCGACGTCTACGAGGGGATCAAGATCGGCTATCTGCTGCGCGAGTACAGCGTCGCGTCGGTCGTGCGGGCCAAGGATCTCTGCCTGTCGGCCTGCGCGCTGGCGTTCCTCGGCGGCACGGCGAGCCGCTCCGGTCTCACCTTCGTGTCGAGCCGCAGCATCGAGATCGGCGGCCAGGTCGGCTTCCACAACTTTTCCCTGAACACCAAGAGCGATCAGATACCTCCCACGAGTGGCCCCCGGGATGGACTGATTGTGGGCTTCAGCATGGCGCGCGGCGGGGCAGCGGCATTGGTGCGTTACGCCTCGACGATGGGCGTCGATGCCTCCTTCGTTGCGCGCCTGCTCGCGCGTTTGCCCGAACAGTGGGAATATATCGATACCGTCCAGTCGTTCATCACCCTGCAGACGTGTCCCATTGGCCTGGAACGTCCGCGATTGTCCCCGGTGGCAATCGCCACGAACATCTGTAACAACGCGACCTTCGGATTCAGCCCGGCATCGCTGTCGCAGGCCCGGCAATTCACGCCGCGCGAGGGCAAGCGACACATGCTCGAGCAGGTTCAGCAGAACGTCGAGAGCTTCTCGATGAAGGGGCCGTTGGTCGCCCAGCTCCGGGCGGTGCTTGCCCTGCGCGACGATCAACTGCTCGATGCGGTCTACAACGACCTGCGCAACGCGGGCATTCCCCTGCCGGAGTCGCTCGGCACGCTCTTCGAGGTGACTGGTTACCTGGCCGGCGACTACAGCCTTCAATGCCACGTGAGCTTTTCACGCGACGCCCCGGACCGGTTCAATGTGGTCCTGCAGGGGCGGGACGGGGCGATGAAGCCCCTGCAATCGCCGCCGCCTGCCTGTCCTGGGCTCTTCCTCTACGACAAGGACGACATGCTCAACCCCCGGCGCTAAACATTTATCCCCGCAAAGGTTGCTGATACCTTAGCTTACTCACGGAAAGGCGGCCTGCAAGCCGCCTTCATTGTGTTCGCTCGGAAGGCCTTTGTTTGTCTTCCGGCGAGGCAGGTCGATCTCGTTGCTTCGGCGCGTGGGGATCAATAGCCGGCACGCCATCCCCGCCGCAGATAACCTCTGACGACCAGTTCGACGGCGAGGTGGCCCTGGGCCGTCAGCGCAGCAACCGGAATGACCAGAAAATCGACGAGCACGCCCGGCAATGGGCCAAGATATGTCGCAGCGATGCCGAGCCCTGCTACTGCAAGCAAGGCGATGACGCAGGATCCTGCGAACATGACGGCGGCAGCACCCGGGAATCCCATTGCCAGAACGTAAATGGGGCCGCCCAACGAAGCCCACAGATAAGACCAGTGCCCGATAAGCACTTCGTCGGCATCTTCTGGGCCGGACAAGTAATGTTCCGTGAACATTTTCACCTTCGTTGCCGAGTAGAGACACCGATGTCGATGCGTTGCGTGCCGTTTGTATGTATCCGACATCCACCGGATGACCGGCCTGTTGAGGCCAGAGTTCCCGGGCGTTCTCGATCAAATGGGTCCGTCTTCTGTCCGACCGGCGAACCAGGCCCGCGAGTCCGGCATGAAGAGACAGTAGAGGGCGGCGAACTGCAATCCCGCCTGAACAAACGAAAGATAGGCAGCCCATTGCTCTTGTAGAAGCAGCACAACGTGCGCGAGGTAAGGCACGATGGCCACTGTCGACCCGATGACGAGCAGCCATCGTGCCAGGTTGCTCCTGCGGCGGCTGGTGAGAAGCATCAGCATCCAAGCCCCGCCGAACAACACAACCGTGACCACCACCGCCTGATAGTGGCCACCCCATGCCTTTATGACCTCGCCGTACATCAGGATGGCAACCATAACGCCGGCCACTATGGAGGCGAGGAAGAGCGACTCGAAACGCAGGATAGTTGAGGGTGTACCGGGCTTTATGGCGAATATCCCGCGCATCGTGAGCATGTCCCTCCCTGTAAGTTGAACCGACATTCCCGCGATCATCTTCGCGACGCTCTGCACAGTAGCACACGGCGAGGCTCCGCCGAAGTCCGAACACTTCGCCTGGGTTCTTGATGGGGTGGATGCCCCCTCCCGACGGCATCGAAGTGTGCCACGCTGGTGATGTTGGACGACCAGCCACAGAGGAGAAGGCATCCATGGAGAAGGCTACGATCATTGGGATCGACTTGGCAAAGCGAGTCTTCCAAGTACATGCGGCGTCGAAGGACGGCCGTCCGGTGTTGCGCAAGAAGGTGTCGCGGGCACAGTTGCTCGGCTTCCTGGCTAAGCAGCCGCGCGCCATCGTGGCGATGGAAGCGTGCGCGACGGCGCACGAGTGGGGCCGGGCGATCAGCGGTCTCGGGCACGACGTGCGGCTCATTCCACCGATTTACGTCAAGCCGTTTGTGCGTCGCCAGAAGAACGACGCGGCCGACGCCGAGGCGATCGCCGAGGCGGCCTCCAGGCCAACGATGCGCTTCGTGGCGGTGAAGACGGAAGAACAGCAGGCGCGATCAATGATCTTTCGTACACGCGACCTGATGGTGCGGCAGCGAACCCAGCTGGTCAACGCACTGCGCGGCCATCTGGCGGAGCATGGGATTGTCGCCGCCCAGGGGCTTGCCCAGGTGAAGGTGCTGGCGACTGCAATGCAAGATACCGGCTCACTCCATCCGCTGGTGCGTGAACTGGGCCGGCGATACCTCGATCACATTGCCCGTCTTGATGCGGAGATCGCCGAGCTCGACAAGAGATTGCGGCAATCCTCCAAGGACAATGAGACCGCAAAACGTCTTCAGAGCATGCCGGGGATGGGGCCGATCACCGCCGCGGCAATCGAGGCCTTTGCGCCGCCGATGGCGACCTTCAAGCGAGGCCGCGACTTTGCTGCCTGGCTCGGTCTGGTCCCTCGGCAGCACACGACGGGTGGCAAGCCGAGGCTGGGACGTACCTCGAAGATGGGGCAGCGCGACATCCGTCGCCTGCTGATCATCGGCGCCATGACCGTCGTCAGATGGGCAGTCCGCAAGGGCGCCGCCAAGGGGTCGTGGCTGGCCCGAATGTTGGCCCACAAGCCGCGCTTGGTGGTGGCCGTTGCCCTGGCCAACAAGATGGCCCGTTCGGTCTGGGCGATGCTCAGCAAGGGCGAAGACTATCGAGGATCAGCGCTGGCGCCGGCCTGATCGGCAGGCGCTTATGCTGGTACGTCGGCGATGAGGGAGGTCGAGGAACGGTAAGGGCAAACTGATCGGACAGGTTGAGGCCAGGAAAAGCAATTAAGGTCAACGAGCTTAGCGCTCGCTTTTTTGATCTGCGCCTGGTCTGCGTATCTCCATACCGGCCCGCGGCATGTGACAAAGCCGCACTTCGAGGCCTGACACATGACCGCCCCCGATCATTGCCGGCGCCGTTAAGAAACCTCTTGCATCGACGGGGGCATCCACACATGACCTTACCGGTTCAGCTCCTTGTCAGTCACCGAGCCGAAGATGGTCTTGAGCGCAAAGGTGTTCGGAATCAGATCGCGATGGTTGCGCAGCCACCAGTGCGTGGCGGCCTTGCGCACGCCTTGTGCGCCCAACCACCGAACCAGGACTCGATCGTAGATGTCGGTTCCTGGTTCTGGCGACGGCGGCGGTGGGACACTGCTTCGTGGAAAGCCAAATGAAACGGGGATCGGCAGTAGCGTCCCACTTTATGGCAAGCCTTTGATATTCCAACCTTCTGCCGCCCCGACCGGGGGCACCATTCGTGTGAAATGCAAAGAATTGGACCGAGTCGATGTCCGCCGGCTACAACTTGGTTCGCGACGCTTCAAGGTCGAGGCGCGCCTGAAGGCGGCGATCTCCGGCCACACATCCTGTGGAATGTTGGAGTGGCGTTGCCGCTGTCGTCGACGGTATCGGGCTTGTTGTCTTGTGCTCGACGGTCTCCGAGAGGAAGTGACGGCGCGCACCTTCATCAACCTGATCAGCAAGCACGTGCGATTGGTGGCCGTTACATCCAGTCGAGTTCGAAGCGATCATTTCCCAGCTTGCGAAGAGTGGGTGCCGGTCATGCCAGCTAACCTTCGCCCGACTTCTGCTCCGCCTCGTCGTAGGCTGTCTTGATCATCCACCAGCAGAACAGCACCCCGAACAGCGACAAGGCGAGGCCGAAAGCCAATATGCCGAAGTCGCGCGCGGCTCCCGCCATGAACAGCCCAACCAAGCCGAACAAAATGGCCAGAATTCCCATAATCCAGTGTGACATCTCTCTCTCCTCAGTCGTCGTCGAACAGAATGCGACCGGCGGCCCCATCGGGGTCGTCGTACTGGCCGTTGCGCAGCGCCCACAGGAACGCCGCCAGGGCAATCACGCCAAGCAGCAATGCGACCGGAATGAGAACCATCAGACTATCCATCAGCGCGCCTCTCGAGCCGCTGGGCGGACGCCCAGACGCAGTGCATTGCCGATCACCAGCAGGGAAGACGATGACATGGCGATGGCCGCGACCAGGGGCGTCACATCGCCCATGATGGCGAGCGGCACGGCGCCGAGATTGTAGAGCAGTGCGAGCGCCAGGTTCTGGCGCACCAGGCGGTCGGCACGACGCGCGACAAGCAGCGTTTCAACGATGGGAAACAGCCGGTCTCCTTGAAATATGGCATCGGCCGCGTTCTGCGTGGCTTCCGCGGCGGTCGCCGGTGAAATCGAGGCGTATGCTGCCGCCAGGGCGGGCGCATCGTTCAGGCCATCGCCCACCATCAACACGCACTTGCCCTGGTCGGCCAGTTCAGCAAGGCGCCGGGCCTTGGTTGCCGGAGCGACTTCGGCTCGCCACGACGACACACCTGCCTCGGCCGCGGCCCGCGCCACGGCGGCCGGCCGGTCACCGGAGAGCAGTTCGACGGAGAGATTCTCACCTGCCAGCGCGGCGACGGTGGCCGCGGCGTCCGGACGCGGGCGATCGGCGAAGGCAAACCTTGCCGGCGGGCATCCGGGGCGCAGGAACCAGAGCTCGGAATGACCGTCGTTGGCCGTGCCCGAGACATTGCAGAAGAGTGCAGAGCCCAGCCTGGCGTCACCGAATTGCAGGCCCAGCCCTGGATGTTCCTCGACGTTTGGCGCCGTTGCCGCATTCGGCGCAGCGCGAACCAGCGCCTGGGCCAGCGGGTGGCGTGAGTTCGCGGCGATGCCAGCCGCCGCCCGCAGCGTCTCCGCGTCCGAACTGTTGTCGATCAATACAGGCCTGCCCAACGTCAGTGTGCCGGTCTTGTCGAGAACGACGTGGTCGACCCGGGCGAAACGCTCGAGCGCGGTCGGCGATAGCAGCAGAATCCCCCGGCGCAGCAGGCTGGTGCTGGCAACGACCTGGACAACGGGGACAGCAAGCGCCAACGCACAGGGACAGGTGATGATCAGCACGGAAGTGGCGATCACCAGGGCACGATCCCAGGCGAGGTCGCCCAGGAGCATCCAGCCGAGGAACGTCACCAGAGCGGTGACATGGACCACCGGCGCATAGGCTCGCGCCACCCTGTCGGCAAGGGCGATGAAGCGCGATCGGCCGCGTTCCGCAGCCTCGACCAGGCGGACGATCTCCGACAGAAGCGTGTGTTCGCCGGCCGCGGTGACCCGCACGCGGATCGGCGCGCCCAAGTTGACCATGCCGGCAAATACTTTTGTGCCGGGTTCGACAGAGACCGGCACGCTTTCGCCGCTGACCAGTGCCGCGTCCAGGGCGGACACGCCCTGGTTCACCACGCCGTCGGCGCCGAGGCGTTCACCTGCTGCCACCAAAAGCACCTCGCCGGGCTGCAAGAGGTCGACCCGCCGCGAGGCGGTCGTCCCATCTGCCGCGAGAACCGTGGCGCTGCGGCCGGCAAGCGCCAGCAACGCCCGAACCGACTGGCGCGCCCTTCCACGCGCCCGGCGATCGAGATAGCGGCCGATCAAGAGGAAGAACAGCAACGTGATCGCCGAATCGAAGAAGGCATGCTGTGCGCCGATCCAGGCCTCGTGCAGGCTGATGACGCAGGCAAGTGTGGCACCGATGGAGATCGGCACGTCCATGTTGGTCCGGCCAGCCCTGACGGCGGCGAAGGCTGACCGGAAGAAGGGCTGGCCAGCGTAGGCCACGGCCGGCAGGGCGATAGCAGCGGACAGCCAATGGAATAACGAGCGCGTGGCATCGCCCATCGAGCCGTCCTCACCAGACCAGACGGCCACCGACAGCAACATGACATTGGCGGTGGCAAATCCCGCCACGGCGAGGCGGCGCAACAGGTCGCGCGCGTCGCGATCGTCTTCGGCTGCCGCGGCGATCGCCTCATAGGGCGCCAGCCGAAAGCCAAGAGCGGCAACCAGCCCGGCGTGGGCGTTGGCATCGGCTATCGGGCCACGCCAGCGCAGGGAAAGACGCCGGGTCGAGAGGCTGACCCGCGCCCTCTGAACCGCCGGGTTGCGCGCGAGCAGGCTCTCGATCAGCCAGACGCAGGCCGCGCAATCGAGACCCTCGATCAGCAGGTCGAGTTCGGCCTCGTCTGGGCCGGTTTGGCGGGCATATCCGGCAAAATCGATGTCGAGCGGTACCGGACGCCGGGCCCGCACGTCCTCAAGGCGGCGATAGAAGGATCCGAGACCGGCGCCCCCAATGATGGCGTGGGCGCTGGCGCATCCTGCACAACAGAACGTGGCCGTTCCCGCGCTACCGAGAGCATCGCCACAATGGGCGCACGTTCGCGCAGTCGAAGCACCTCCAGATACAGCGAAGACGGCGGCATCGGTCATTTCAGGAACATTCGCCGGGTCTGGGCATAGCGATCCCCGCCACGCTCGACGACGACGTCGAGGTCCCAGTTGCCGCGCACCGGCAGTTCGACATGGCCGACGAACGTCCCATCCTCGACCACGGCCAGCGTCACGCCGACCGGCGGCCGCTTCTCGACGGGCCGCACCAGTTCCGCGAAGACGCGGGCGCCTGCGAGGGGTTGCCCTGCGGCATCTGACACAGCGACCTCCAGGCGGCCTGCTTCGGCACGCCAGGTCGCATCGATCCGCCAGCCCAGCGCGTCGCGGGCCTTCTGTTCGACGACGACGGTGTTGTAGTGCAATCCGCGCTCCCGTGGCTTGGGTGTGTAGAGCCCCGAGAAGGAGCCGACCGCGAACGAGATCATGGTCGCGTTCACGGCGACGACGATGGCGAAACCCGCGGCGAAGAGCCAAGGGATGTAGCGACTGCGGGACGGAACGGCGGTGGTCATGAGACGCCTCCTACTGTGCGGGGCCGACGAAAGCAGCGTCGTGCGTCACGCGTTTCCGGCCGGCCGCATCATCAGCGGAAAATTCAATCGACTTGGAACCTGCGGGCGCGGCGCCGGCGGGGACGGTGAGGAAAACGCGGAAAGTGCCGACGCTGTCGGGATGCACGGTCAACTTCGTCCCGGTACTTCCAGTCTGGATATCGGCGCCGACGACGCCAATGGCCGCTCCGGGCAGGCCCTCGACGGCAAGCTGGAAGCGTTGCTCGACGCGGCTCTTGTTCAGGATCTTTACCGCATAGGAGTTGCGAATGTCGCCGTTCGACAGCCGCACGAAGTTCGGGCTGCGGTCGCGTTGGACGGTGAGTTCGGTGTCGCTGCGCAGCCAGAATGCGCCGAGCATTACCGCGGCGACGACGAGCAGCAGCGCCGCATAAAGCAGGGTGCGCGGCCGCACTGGCCGCCAAGCGACGCCGGGAGCGCCCTTTTCCTTGGCCTGCTGGTTCGCCAGGGTATCCCAGAGAATCAGGTTGGGCGGCCGGTCGACTCTGCCCATGGTCTGATTGCAGGCATCGATGCAGAGACCGCAGCCGATGCATTCGATCTGCTGGCCGTCGCGGATGTCGATTCCCGTGGGACACACGGCGACGCACAGGTTGCAGTCGATGCAGTCGCCGCGACCGTCCCAGCCTGCCCCTGCCTTGTGTTTGCCGCGCAGCTCGCCGCGCCATTTCTGATAGGTGACGATGACACTCTGTTCGTCGAGCATCGCTGCCTGAAAACGAGGCCACGGGCACATGTAGGTACAGACCTGCTCGCGCGCCCAGCCCGCCAGCGTATAGGTCGTGGCGGTCAGCAGCGCGATGAATACATAGACTTCGATCGACGCTTCTCCGCGGAAGATCTTCACCAGCGTGCTGGGGGCGTCGACATAGTAGAAGACCCAGGCACCGCCCGTGGCCGCGGCGATGGCCAACCAGGCCGCATGCTTCAACGTCTTGCGGGCGGCCTTGCCCGCTGACATCGGCAGTCGGTCGAGCCGCATGCGCTCATTGCGGTCGCCTTCGATCAGTCGCTCGACCAGCATGAACAGGTCGGTCCAGACCGTCTGCGGGCAGGCGAAGCCGCACCAGATCCGGCCAAACAGCGCCGTGGCGAAGAACAGGCCGAAGGCGCCGAGGATCAGCAGGCCGGTGACGAAGTAGATTTCCTGCGGCCAGATGACGACATCGAAGAACCAGCCGCGGCGGCCGTCGAGATCGATCAGGATGGCCTGGTTGGGGGCGTCGGGACCGCGATCCCAGCGCAGCCACGGCACGGCATAGTAGAGGCCGAGCAGCAGGACGAGCACCGTCCATTTCACGCGCCGCCATAGCCCCTTGATCGCGCGCGGATAGACTTTTAAGCGCGTTATGTAGAGCGGCAGCTCCGCCTTTCGGGTGCGCAGCGAGACCGCATCTTCGTCCTGGGGCCGGGCATCCATTTCATTCCCGCCGGGCGCCTAGCGTCCGCCACCGAGCGAATGGACGTAGATTGCGAGCATCTTGATCGTGGCGTCGTCGAGGCGCGCGCCCCACGCCGGCATACTGCCGTTGCGGGCATAGAAGATGGTTCGGTAGATCGAGTCGCGATCACCGCCGTAGAGCCAGATGCCGTCGGCAAGATTGGGTGCGCCAAGCTCCTGGTTGCCCGTGCCGTCGGCCTTGTGACAGGCGACGCACTGCTCGGCCCAGACCTTGGCGCCTTCCGGCGTCGCCTTGGCGCGACCCGACAGGCTCAATACATAGTCGGTCGCGGCCGAAATCTGGGAGGCCGTCAGCACACTGTCGACGCCGAAGCGTGGCATCAGCGATTGCCGCGACTTGTCGTCGGCGTTGCGTATGCCGTGTTCGATGGTCGTGTAGATCTGATCGATGCTGCCGCCCCAGATCCAGTCGTCGTCGACCAGGTTGGGGAAGCCGGTGCTGCCGGCGCCGCCTGCGCCATGACACTGCAGACAGTTGGTCTGGAAGGCAGAACGGCCACCGGCGAGAGCGAAATTGAACAATTCCGGGTCTTTGCGAATGTCGGCAAGAGAGGTCGCGCGGATCTTGTCGACGAACTTCGCCCGCGCCTTGGTCTGGGCCTGCAGCTCGACCGACAGTTCGGCGCGACTCGAATAGCCCAGTAGACCCTGCGTGTGGCCCGTGAGCCACGGCCAGGACGGATAGAGGGCGCAATAGACCACGGCAAATACGATCGTGGCGTAGAAGGTGTAGACCCACCAGGTCGGCAGCGGGGTGTTGAGTTCCTTCACGCCGTCCCATTCGTGGCCGGTCGTGTCCTGGCCCGACACGGTGTCTTTCTCGATCTTCGTCGGCATGACCGGTCCCTCAATCCTCGTCGTTCAGCGGAATGCGCGCGTCTTTCTCGAAGCGCTTGCGGTTCTTGGGTCGCCATGCCCAAAAGAGAATGCCGGCGAAGATCAGCACGGCCCACACCGTCCAGATCGAGGTGAGAATCTCGTTGACGCTTTCGAGGTTCATGGCCGTCCCCTATTGCCGCAGCCGGTCGGGCGGCAGGTCGCCGAAGCGGACCAGCGTGCCCAGCATCTGGAGATAGGCTACCAGGGCATCAAGCTCGGTGATCTCGGCGGTCTCGCCGTTGAACTTGCCGACAACGGCGCGGGGATAGCGCTTTTCCAAAGCGGTCGGATCAATGTCCGGGTTGACCTGTGCCTGGAGGTCGGCCCGGGCGTTGGTGATCATCTCGTCGGTATAGGGGGTGCCGACCGCGCGCAGCGCCTTGAGATGCTGGGCGATGTCGTCGAACTCGAGCTTGCGCGTGGCAAGGAACGGATATGCCGGCATCACGCTCTCCGGCACGACGGCACGCGGTGAGATCATGTGGGCCACGTGCCAGTCGTTCGAGTAGCGACCACCGACCCTGGCCAGGTCGGGGCCCGTCCGCTTGGAGCCCCACTGAAAGGGTTTGTCGTACATGCTCTCGGCCGCGAGGCTGTAGTGGCCGTAGCGCTCGACCTCGTCCTTGAACGGACGGATCTGCTGGCTGTGGCAGAGATAGCAACCTTCGCGGATGTAGATGTTGCGTCCGAGCACTTCGAGCGGCGTGTAGGGGCGGACACCGTCGACGCGTTCAATCGTGCTCTCGATCGTGAAGAGCGGCACGATCTGGACCAGACCGCCGATCGACACGGTGATCAGGGTCAATACCACCATCAGGATGACGTTGGTCTCGATCTTCTCGTGGCTGAATTTCATGGCGCGTCTCCTAGGCCGCGAGTGCCGGTTGAGAGCGCGCGGACACCGATTCCGGCTCACCGCGTATCGTGCGCCACATGTTGTAGGCCATAATCAGACCGCCGCTCAGGAAGAACAGGCCGCCCAGCAGGCGGATCGCGTAAAACGGCTTCATTGCGGCCACGGTCTCGACGAACGAGTACTGCAGGAACCCGAGTTCGTCGTAGGCGCGCCACATCAGGCCCTGCATGATGCCGCTCACCCACATCGCGG
>JAQSDW010000232.1 GCA_029946105.1 Reyranella sp.
ATCAACGGTCTTTGGTGGTGAAACAAGGTCCCTCGGCTACGCCGCCCAAGGGGCGGCTTCGCTCGGGACGACGGGCATGGGCTCAGCGCACGCGGTGGCGATCGACTGAATCTGGATCGAAGGTGAAGCCGAGGCCGGGCCGATCGGGCACGGCGATATGGCCGTCCTCGACGACAATGGGCTCGCGGTAGAGCTTCGCCGTCCACGGCATGAACTCCAGCCACGTGGCGTTGGCGAACGCACCCAGCAGGCAGATGCTTTGCTGGGTGAAGAGGTGATTGGAAATCTCGATGTCGTGCGCCGCCGCCAGATGCGCCACCTTGATGAACTCGCTCACGCCGCCCACGCGGCCGAGATCGGCCATCCAGATGTCGGCGGCGCCATGGGCGAGCATCTCG
This sequence comes from Reyranella sp., assembly GCA_029946105.1. GTDB lineage: Bacteria > Pseudomonadota > Alphaproteobacteria > Reyranellales > Reyranellaceae > Reyranella. The sequence continues at coordinate 399 of JAQSDW010000232.1, forward strand.
CGAAATCCGTAGCGTGTGGCCTCGGTCTCGCCGCTGGCGATCGGCGTGTCGAGGGCGGCGGCAACGCGGGCCGAGCCGCGATGGTCGTAGGGCGCCACCGGTTCCTCGAACCAGGCGAGATCGAAGTCCTCGAGCTTGCGGCCGAGGCGGATGGCATGGTCCGCCGTAAAGCCGCGGCTCGCGTCGCACATCAGCGACACTCTGGGGCCGATCGCCTTGCGCACCGCGGCGACGCGCTCGACGTCTTCCTCCACGTGCTTCTTGCCGACGCGCATCTTCACGCCCTGGAAGCCCTGGGCCACATAGCCGGCCGCTTCGGTCGCCAGTTCGTCCGGCGTCGCCGACAACCACAGGCCCGCGCTGCAATAGACGGGGACGCGGTCGCGCGCGGCGCCTAGCAGATGGGTGACCGACTGGCCCAGCGCCTTGCCCTTGGCGTCCCACAGCGCAGTGTCGATGGCGGCAAGACCGAAGATCGTCACGCCCTTGTGGCCGAGGAAGTAGAGCTCGCGCCAGAGCCGATCCCACACGCGCTCGGCGTAGCGGATGTCTTCGCCCAGGATGGCGGGCTTCAGGCTGGCGACCATGGCCTGCAACACCTCGATGCGGCGGCCGCCCAGGGTGAACAGGAAACTCTCACCGGTGATGCCGATGTCGGTGTCGATGAAGACCAGGACGCAGCCGATGCGGTCGTTGCTGACGCCGCTCGCGTTGCGGGTCGGTCGATCGAGCGGCAGCTCGACGATCATGGTCCTGAGATCGGTGACGCGCATCGTGCTCTCCTTCGCCAGCCGCATCGGCTCACTCATGTGTCACGAAAGTGTGTAGCGAAGTAGAGAACCGGTCTCCAGTCCGGGCCGTAACAACTGACGACGAGGGTGCCGTCATCGGCCTCACGTCCTGCAATCACCAACCTGGAGTCAAAACATGCTTACGCGTCACACGTTGATCGTCGCGGCCGCGCTCTCGCTGCTGGCGGTAGCACCTGCCGTCGCACAGAATCCCATGGTGGGTGGCGCTCCGATGATGGAGAACAAGAACATCGTCGAAAACGCCGTCAATTCGAAGGATCACACGACCCTCGTCGCAGCGGTCAAGGCGGCAGGGCTCGTCGAGACGCTCTCGGGTCCCGGTCCGTTCACGGTCTTTGCGCCGACCAATTCGGCCTTCGCGAAGCTCCCGCCGGGTACGGTCGAGATGCTGGTGAAGCCCGAGAACAAGGCGAAGCTCACCAAGATCCTGACCTGTCACGTCGTGGCTGCGAATGCCATGTCGCCAGCCATCGCCAAGATGATCATGGACGACAAGGGCACCCATCCCGTGAAGACGGTCGGCGGCTGCATGCTACAGGCCAAGATGGTGGGCGAAAGAATCACGCTCACCGACGAGAACGGCAATGTCGCGACGGTGACGATCGCCGACGTCAAGCAGTCGAACGGCGTCATCCACGTGGTCGATACCGTGCTCCTGCCCAAGGGCTAGTTTCTCGGTCCAGTGCCTCGAAGGACGGCGGGGCAGCAAGCCTCGCCGTTCATCGTTGCGGCGCGAGCCCAGCCATCACGATGTCGAGGCCGGCTCGGAACTCGCGGTCTGCGCCTACCTTGGCCGCCGCGCCCGCGATCTCGATCAGCCGTGGGAAACGCTCGGCCGCCAGCGCCTGGGCACGTTTCACATCCGGGTTCGATCCGTCATCCTGCGATGAATCCTGAGGCGACACGGGATCGACGAGCTGTGCCTGGGCAAGGCCCATGACGAAGCCCGACACGGTGCGGAAAGCCACCAGCAGATCGACGCCGGTGCGGCCGCTGCGAGCCAGCGCGCGCAGCAGGGCCTCGGCCCATTCGAGCGTCGTCTCGTGCAGGGTGCGGCGGGTGAGCGCCAGCGGGATCACGTTGGGATGGCGGCGCACGGTGCGCCAGGTCGCCTCGACGATGGCGCGGACGTCGGCCTGCCAATCGCCGCTCTCGCGCGGCAGCCGCACCTTCGACATCACCGCCTCGACCACCAGCGCATCGAGATCGCTGCGGTCGCGCACGTAGTTGTAAAGCGTCATCGGACCCGTCCCCAGCGTGGCCGCCAGGGCGCGCATGGAAAGCGCCGACAGGCCCTGTCCGTCGACGATCGAAAGGGCTGCTTCCTGCAGCTGGGCGCGGTCGAACTTGGCTTTGGGCGGCATGGGCCTCTCTTGACAACGTACAGTGTACGTAATACTTCGTGATTTATCACGTACACTGTACCTCAAGGAGGAAGCCATGACCATCCGAACGAATTTCCGCTCCGGGACAGAAACCTGCGCCGCCTGGCTCACTTTGCCGGAGGGCGCGGGGCCGCATCCCGTGGTGCTGCTGATCCACGGCGGCGGTGCCGTCCACTCCATGACGCTCGATCAGTACGAGCGCTGGTTCTCGGCGGCGGGCCTCGCCGTGGTGGCGTTCGACTTTCGCCATCTGGGCGAATCGGGCGGCACGCCGCGCCAGCTCATGAGCATCCGGCGCTACTTCGAGGACATCGACGCGGCCCTCGCCTTCATCCGAGACCGGCCCGAGCTCGACCCGTCGCGCGTGGCGCTCTGGGGCACGTCGTTTGGTGCCAGCCACGTCGTGGCGACGGCGGCGCGGCGGCACGACATCGCGGCCGCGGTCGTACAATGCCCGATCCTGCAGGGACGGGCGCCGGCACTGCGCTCCGGCCTGTTTCATCTCATGCGCTTCACCGTGCCGATCTTCTCGGACCTGATCCGCGGCGCCCTGGGGCTGGGCCGGCGCTATGTCCAGATCGTCGGGCGGCCGGGCGAACTCGCCTTCGTCAATCGGCCGGGCGCCTATGACGGCTGGATGTCGGTGGTGCCCAAGGGCGTCGCGTTCGACGGGCGCATCACGGCGGGCGCCGGGCTCTCGATGCTGTTCTACGATGCTGCCGCCCAGGCGCGGCGCGTGCGCTGTCCGCTGCTGGTCTGTGTCAGCGATCGCGAGGATCTCATGGACCCCGCCATCGCCGCCCGGGTTGCGCGTGCGGCGCCGCGCGGCGAGGCGATCCACTATCCGACGGATCATTTCGAGGTCTATCACCCACCCTTCGTCGAGCGCATCGTGGCCGACCAGATCGCGTTTCTGGTCAAGCACCTCCGTCCATAAGGGGCGACGGCCGGACGGGAGCGCGCTAGGCTGGCCCGGCCGCGTTAAGAGTCCCCTTGAAGAGGTTATGGCATGGCCATTAAGCGTCCCCGGATCGAAGGTTTCGCCATCGTCTCGCGCGAGGGGATGATCGCGGGCTCGGACAGCTCGTTTCCCGAGGTCCTGAAAATTCCGGCCGACCAGGAATTCTACCAGGCCTCGCTCGACCGGGCCTCGGCGGTCGCCAATGGCCGCCACTCGGCGGAAGGCGGCCCCAAGGAAGCGGCGCGGCGCCGCATCGTGCTGACCCGGCGCGTGCAGCGGCTCATGCCCGATCCGAACAACCCGAAGGCCGTGCTGTGGAACCCGGCGACGGCGCCATTCGAGGAGGCCTGGCAGCGGCTCGGTGTCGACGACGGCATGCTGGCGGTGGTGGGCGGGACCGACGTGTTCGGCCTGTTTCTCAACATCGGCTACGACGCCTTCTTTCTTAGCCGGGCCGAGGCGAGCGTGCCGCGCGGCCGACCGGTATTTCCAGGCGTCGGACGCGATAAGACACCCGAGGACATATTGAAGATGCACGGCCTCGTGCTGCGCAAAACCCGGCAGCTCGATCCGGTGACCAACACCGTGCTCGAGGAGTGGGGACCGAAATGAGCGATGCGCCGAAGCAGCCGACCATCGCCCGGATCTGGCGCGGCCGCGTGCGACGCGAGCGCGCCGACGAGTATGAAACCTACAATTACGAGGTCGGGATCAGGCCGCTGATCGAGAAGGCGCTGGGCGTCCAGACCTTTCGCGAGGATCGCGAGATCGAATCCGAATTCATAACCATCTCGTACTGGGAGGATGTCCAGGCGATGTCGCGCTTCACCGGCAGCGACCCGATGCGCATCCACCATCTCGATCGCGACGCGGAATTCCTGATAGAGATGCCGAAGTCGGTACAGATCCTCCGGCTGCTCAAGAGCCACGGCAACAAGGGCGCGTCCTAGAACTCCACCACCAGCCCGTCGTGGGCCGCCTCGCAGGCAAGCTCGCCTTGCCGGCCCAGCAGCTCGGCACTCATGTGGGTGACGATGGTGCGCCGGGCGCCGATGTCGGGCAGGCGCTTCATGAGCGTGCTGTAGTCGACGTGGTACTTCATCACCTTGTCGAAGAAATAGGCCTCGCAGATGAAGAGGTCGGCATCGCGGCCGGCCGGAATGAGCTCGTCGGCCCATTCGGTGTCGCCGGAGTAGGTGAGGACCTTGCCCTCGGTTTCGATCCGGAGCGCATAGGACGGCGCGCCGCTGTAGTGCTTCATCAGGTAGGGCGTGACGGCCAGTGCATTCAGCTCGACTCGCTGATGCAGTTCGAGTTCGCGGATTTTTAGTTCGAACTTGCGCGGGGACTTGGTCGAGCCCGCGAACATCGCCTCCATGACGATCATCAGCCGCTCCTCGAAGCCCGGCGGACCGGCCAGCAGCAGCGGCGCGGTACGGCGGCTCACGAGCTGGGCGTCGAGCAGGAAGAAGGGCAGCCCGCCGAAATGGTCGCCGTGCAGGTGGCTTACCAGCACGGTCGAGACGGCGTTGGGCTCGACACCCCATTTGCGGATCGCCACCATCGAGGAGGCGCCGCAGTCGATCAGCACGTGACCGTGCTCGCGACGCTCGAGATGAAAGCAGGTGTTGAAGCGGCCGCCGCTACCGAAAGCATCGCCGGAGCCGAGGAACTGGAGTCTCATTTCATTGTCATCCTGAGCGCAGCGAAGGATCTCGCGCCTATTCGCGACCCGGTGTTCATTGAAGAGTCCCGCACCTGATCGGTCAGGAAGGTCCGTCGCTACGCTCAGGACGACAAAGAGTTACGGCGCCTGTTCCAGGCTCGACACTTCGTTGGTGAGCGTCGTGCGGCGCATGTCGCGGACTTCCTTGGGATCGTAGCGCCGGGCGCGGTGCATGGTGACGCGGTTGTCCCACATCACGAGGTCCCACGGCCTCCAGACATGGGCGTAGACGAACTTGCGCTGCGTGGCGTGTTCGGTGAGGTCGCGCAGGAAGGCGCGCGCTTCGGGTATCGGCCAGCCTTCGATGCCACCGGCATGGGAGGCGAGATAGAGCGACAGCCGTCCGGTCGTGGGATGGCGCCGCACCAGGCGCTGGCGTACCGGCGCCCATTTCTGCCGCTCGGCCTCGGTGAAGTCGTCGAAGCCCAGGATGCCGCGCGAAAAAATCTGGCTGTGGGCGCAGATCAGATCGCCGACCTCGCGCTTGGTCGCGTCATCGAGCGCATCGTAGGCCGCGCGCATGTCGGCGAACTCGGTGTTGCCGCCAGTCGGCGGGATCTTGCGCGCCGACAGCAGCGAGTACTTGGCCGGCACGTCCTTGAACGAACTGTCGGAATGCCAGAGCTGGTTGCCCAAGCCAAACAGGCGGCGGCGATCGTCGCGCGGCAGCACCTCGCCGTGCTTGTCGAGATTGGAGATGTCGTTCAGGTCCATGCTCATGCGGCGGTCCTGCGGAGCCGCGATGTCGCCGGTCGCCTGTTCCAGCGGTCCGAGCTGCCGGCTGAAGGCGAGTTGCTGATCGTCGCTCAATTGCTGGTCGTGGAAGACCAGCACGCCGAAGCGGTCCATGCCGGCATGAACGGCCGCCACTTCGGCGTCCGACAGACGGCGGGTGAGGTCGATGCCCGAGACTTCGCCGGCAAAGAAATCGCGATTCGCGGGGTCGATGGGCTGGATCGAGATTGTCATGGTGGGAGAGCCTAGCGCGAGTTGGGTGGGACGGCGAGGGCGTCCGGCCGCTCCTTGGGAAGGGCGGACCACTCTGCGAACAGCCGGCCGCCATCCTGGTCGAAATGCTCATCTAATACCCGGGACGAGCGGATGCGCTCGACGCGGAAATTGCGGTAATCGGCACGCAGCTCGCACCAGGCGCCGACCAGGGTGACGTCGATATAGTAGGCCATGGCGATCGGCCAGATGGTGCGGTTCGTGCGCCGGCCCTTCTCGTCGGCGTAGGCGATGTAGAGCTTGCGGCTGTCGCGGATCGCGGCCCGCACATCGGCGAGGTCGGCGCCCTGAACCTCGGCCGTGATGCCGGGCGAGACATAGATCGGCGTCGCGGAGAGATGGCTGCGCAGGCGTTCGGGCAGCACGACCGTCACCTTGGCCAGTACCGCTTCCGCCGATTCCTGCAGCTTCGGATCGCGCAGGCGTCGGACGAGGCGCGCGCCGACGGCGATCGCCTCGACTTCGTCGATGGTGAACATCAGCGGCGGCAGGTCGAAGCCCTTGCGCAGCACATAGCCGATACCGGCCGCCCCTTCGATCGGCACGCGGCGCGCCTGCAGGGTAGCGATGTCGCGATAGACCGTGCGGGAGGTCACCTCCAGGTCAGCCGCCAGCGCCGCCGCCGTCACCGGGCCGGAGGCGGTACGCAGGCGCTGGATGATGTCGAATAGGCGGTCGGAGCGTCGCATCAGGCCCATTTCATAGGCCTTTTTCACTACTGACACAACGTTGTCAGTAGTGGGTCCTTATGAGGGTAGGGACAGACCCCAACGGAGGCTCGCATGCTGACAAACTGGATCCCGCCCGAGTCACTCGCCGCGCTGAACGATGGCTTCGTCGTTGCGATCATGCTCGAGGCAAAGGAGGGCGAGTCGGAGGCTCTTGCCGAGATCCTCCGGGTCTTGACGGCGCCGACGATGGCGGAGCCGGGGGTCAAACTCTTTCTTCCCTACCGGTCGCCGACGAACAGGTCGCTGTTCTTCATCTTCGAACTCTACGTCAATGAAGCTGGCTGGGCGGCCCATGAGGCAACCGACCACTTCAAGACAGCGATCAAGGAACTCGTGCCGCGGGTTACACGGCGCGAACGCGTTCCCTTTGTTCCCTTTCTGCAAGCCTGATTTGCTGCCACCTGCTTCAAAGGCCACTTACTCCAAAGGAAAATGTCCATGATCGAGATGACCATGCCGCATGTGCCGGCGCTGGCGAAGTTCGCCGCGCGCAACAACGTTCCGACCTCGGCCGTCGTCCGGGCCGGCGACTGGGTCTATGTCTCCGGCATGCCGCCAGTTAATCCCGAAACCGGCGCCTACGACATCCTGCCGATCGACGCACAGGCGCGGCGCGTACTCGACCATCTGAAGGCCTGCCTGGAGGCCGCCGGCTCCGCGCTCGACCGCGTCGTGAAGTGCACAGTCTATTGTTCGAACCCGGCCTACTTCACGACCGTCAATGCGATCTACGCCGAGTACTTCGGCACGCATAAGCCGGCGCGCACTTTCCTGTGCACAGCGGGATGGTTCGGCCCGTTCGACCTCGAGATCGACTGTGTCGCGCTCGCGAACTAGGGCCGCGTGGCTCGGCACGGCGTTGCTCGCTGCGTCGGCCTTGGCCTATTCGAGTGGCGGCTTCTATACGCGGCTGATCGATGTCGATGCGTGGACGATGCTGTTCTGGCGCGGCCTGTTCGGCGGCCTGTTCCTGTTCGTCGTGCTGGCGTGGCGGGAGCAGGGCCGCGTCGTCCGGGCGGTTCGCGACATCGGTCGCGACGGCCTGCTGATCGCGCCTTGCTCGGCGGTGGCCACCGTCTGCTTCTTGAATGCCTTGAAGCTTTCCAGCGTGGCTGACGTACTGGTGATCGACGCCACTATTCCCTTCGTGACGGCGGGCATCGCTTGGCTGGTTCTGGGTGAACGCGAGGACCGGATCACGCTGTTTGCCACTCTGGCTGCAATGGCGGGTGTAGCGGTCATGACGGGCTTCGCTCAATCGACCGGGCACCTGCTGGGCAATGCGCTGGCCTTCGCCATGGCCGTTCTGATGGCCACCGTCCTGGTGCTGATCCGGCGCCATCCTAGCATCAGCATGCTGCCGGCGGTCGGTTTGTCGGCCTTCTTGTGCGCGCTGATCGTGCTGCCTTTTGCCCGGCCGCTGTCGGTGAGCGGCGAGGAACTGTTCCTGTTGGGCCTGTTCGGCACCAGCCAGTTCGGTCTCGGTCTTCTCCTGCTGGCCTTGGGCACGCCGCTGATCTCAGCGACGCGTGGCGCACTGATCGGCGTGCTGCAGACGCCCCTCGGCACGTTCTGGGTATGGCTGGCGTTCGGCGAGATGCCGGCCGCCGCCACGATTGCCGGCGGGGCGATCGTGCTGGCGGCGGTAGTGGGCGATATCGCAATCCGGCGCGAGCCCGCCCCTGGTCCGACTGCCGCGGATCAGGCGGGCAGCTTGTAATCCTCGAACTGCTTGCGCAGCGCGGTCTTCAGGATCTTGCCGGTAGCGCCGTGCGGGATGGCGTCGACGAACTGCACGTCGTCGGGCGTCCACCACTTGGCGATCTTGCCTTCTAGGAACTTCAGCACGTCGCCCTTGCTCACCTCGGCTTCGGGCCGGCGCACGACGATCAGCAGCGGCCGCTCGTCCCACTTCGGGTGAGGCACGCCGATCACGGCGGCCTCGGCCACGCCGGGGCAGCCCATGGCGGCGTTCTCGAGGTCGATCGAGCTGATCCATTCGCCGCCCGACTTGATCACATCCTTGGAACGGTCGGTGATGACGACCGAGCCATCCGCTTCGATCTTGCAGACGTCGCCGGTCTGGAACCAGTCTTCGGCGCCGAACTGGCTCTTGCCCTCGCCCTTCATGTAGCCCGAGACGATCCACGGGCCGCGCACCACCATGTTGCCTGAGACGCTGCCGTCCTGCGGTAGGTCCTGGCCGGCATCGTCGACGATCTTCATCTCGCAACCGAACACCGGCCGGCCCTGCTTGCCGGTGATGGCGAAGCGATCGGCGTCGGGCAGGTCACGCTCGCCACGGTTGAAGCGCGTCGTCGTGCCGAGCGGGCTCATCTCGGTCATGCCCCAGCCCTGGATAACCTCGGCACCATGCTCGTTCCAGAAGCGCGCGATCATGCTGACCGGCACGGCGGAGCCGCCGATCAGCGTGCGCTTGACCGACGACATCTTGAACTTGTTCTGGGCGCAGTAGTCGAGCAGGGCGAGCCAGACCGTGGGCACGCCGGCGCTCAGCGTCACCTGTTCCTTGTCGAGCAGCTCGTAGACGCTGGCGCCGTCGAGCTTTGGTCCGGGAAACACCAGCTTCGCGCCGCAGATCGGGGCGGCATAGATGAGCCCCCAGGCATTGGCATGGAACATCGGCACCACTGGCAGCAGCGTCGTGTCGGGATCCATCGGGATCACCGAGCCGTTGGAGGCCATCATCGTGTGGATGAGTGTCGAGCGGTGTGAGTAGAGCACGCCCTTGGGATTGCCGGTCGTGCCCGAGGTGTAGCAGAGCGACGAGGCGGTACGTTCGTCGAAGTCGGGCCACTTGAGCGTGCCGGGCTTGTCGGCGATCAGTTCCTCGTAGCACAGCAGCTTGGGAATCTTGCTCGATGCCGGCATGTGGGCACGGTCGGTCATGACCACGACGTGCTTCACCGTCTTGAGGTGCGGCCACACGCCCTCGACGATCGGCAGCAGGTTGAGGTCGACGAAGATGATCTGGTCCTCGGCATGGTTGGCGATATAGGCCACGTGCTCGGGCGCAAGGCGTGGATTGAGCGTGTGCAGCACAGCGCCGATGCCGGAGATGCCGAAATAGAGCTCGAAATGGCGGTAGCCGTTCCAGGCGATGGTACCAACGCGGTCACCGAGCTTGATGCCCAGCCCCTGCAGCGCCTCGGCCAGCTTCTTGGCGCGCTTCTGCGCGTCGCGGTAGCCATAACGATGGATCGGCCCCTCGACCGTGCGCGAGACGATCTCGACATCGGAATGGTAGGCGGCAGCGTAGTCGATGATCTGCGAGATCAGCAGCGGGCGGTCTTGCATCAGGCCGAGCATGTCGTTTCCTCTTCGTTTCTTAGACGTGCCGCTCCAGGTGCAGGGTCCTGAGCGCGGCGAGCGCTTTGATGTCCGGTTCTAGACCGAGTCCTTGGCCTCCGGGAAGGGACACGGCGCCGTCGCGCACGGTCAAAAGGTCGCCCAGCAGGCCTTCGCGCAGCGGATTGGCGTTGGCGTCGACTTCCAGCAGGCCGGGGCCGCGGATGGCCGCCAGCAGATGGAGGGAATGCAGCAGGCCGAGCGCACCACCCAGGAAGTGCGGACAATAGGTCCGGCCGGCGGCCAGCGCTGCGCGCGCCACGGCAGCGCAACCGGAGTGGCCACCCCATTTGGCGGCGTCGGGCTGGATGATGCCGAACAGGCCTGAATCGATCATCTCCTGGAAGGGACCGGCGCCGCGCAGGTTCTCGCCGGCCGCGATCTGCGTCGGTGCCGCGGCGGCGACC
>JAQSDW010000233.1 GCA_029946105.1 Reyranella sp.
GAGACACCGTCACGTCCGATCGCATCCGAATTGGAGCGTGGAACCGCTCCAGAATGGAGCAACCTCGGATAGAGGGCGCTCAGACGCCCGCGCGGCCGAGATAGGTGTCGAAAAAACTTTCGACGGCCTGAAGGCCGGGCGCCGTCAGGCGAATGATGGTGCGCCGCTTGTCACCGGAATCCTCGGTGCGAACGATCAGGCCGTGGCTCTGCAGCGCATCCATGCGGCGGAGCGCCGTCGTCAGCGGAACGCCCGAGGCCGCCCCGAGGCTGGTGACGGTGACATCCGCGCCGGCGAGCCGGGCATCATAGAGGTCGAGCAGCATCTCCCAGCAAGGGTCGGAAAAGAGTTCCGAAGGGAAATGCTGGGTGCGCGCCCGCCGCATGGTCCGCAGATTGGCCAGCGCCGATCGCTTGCGCGCAAGGGGATCGAGATTCTGGGGCGGGGGCTGCTGGGCATCGGAAGGTGGCGGCGCTTGCGTTTCCATCTGCCGGCGCAACTGTCGCACCAGCTGGGCCGACTTGACGGCCCGCACCAGCTTGGCGGCATCGATGGGCTTGGTCAGCATGTCGCGCGCGCCGAGGCGAATGGCGGCGACGGCGTCGTCGAAGCCCGCATGACCGCTCACGAAGATGATCTCGGGCCGCTCGCGGTCGCTGAACTGGCTCAACCGTTCGGCGAACTCCATGCCCTCCATCTCCGGCATGCGCAGGTCGGTGACGACGACACCCGGCCTGACGCCGTCGGCCAGCAACTTGAGCGCGGCCCAGCCGTCGGAGGCGGACTTGCAGGCGAGGCCCGCCTTGGACAGGTACTCGACGAGTTCCTCGATGGTGTCGGCGTCGTCGTCCACCACGAGGACGTCGGTGGCACGTTCCTTGTCGACGTTGCTGTCGGCCACGTTCATGGGCCTCCGCTCCGCCGACCCGCGGATTACCTCCACAATGGATGCGTTTGTCGGCGTCTCCCTCCGCCGAGTAGTCCATTTTGCAGTACATTCTGCAAGCCCTCAGAGAGCGAATTCGCGGCGACAGGAGACGGCCACGGTGGAAGGCGAGCGACAAGCGAACGTAAGTCCGGCCGTGGATGCCGCGAGGCCGCCTGCGACGGCGATGCGCCGCGCCAGCCGGCAGCGCACGATCGCCGTCGCGGGCCTGCAGATCCTGGCTCTCTGGACGGCGGCAGCGATCATCATCTGGGACAGCCATCGCAATGCCGTCGAGGACGGGAAAAGGACGGCGGAGAGCACGAGCCTGACGGTCACCGCCTATGTGAAGCAGACCCTGGACGGCGCCGACCTGATCGTGAAAAGCATCCAGGACTGGATCGAAAACGAGGACATCACCTCCGAGCCGCAGTTCCGGGAGATCATGAAGGAACGGCGGTTCTTCGACGCCATGCGTGATCGCGTGGTGAGCCAGCCGCAGATCGCCATCGCCGGAATCATCGCGCGCAACGGCGAACTCCTGAACAACATCCATGGCCACCCGGCGCCGGCGGTCGACCTGTCCGGACGCGAGGCCTATACGGCGCCGATGGCGGCGGGCGCCCCGGACCTGGTGCTGACCGGGCCGGCTCCCGGCCGCACCAGCGGCCGCTGGACGTTCTACCTGGTGCGCAAGGTCACCTCGAAGTCAGGCGAAACGCTGGGCCTCGTCCTGGTCGGTCTGGATATCGAGTTCCTCACCAAATTCTTTCGCCGTCTCTCGATCGGCGAGGTGGGCGGGCTCACCCTGTTCCGTGACGACGGCACGGTTCTCGTCACCAGCGAGGCGCAGCCGGACCTCCTGGGCAGGCGCTACGAGGACGCGCTGCCGCGGCGCCTCATCCTCGAGGGTCAGTCCGGACATGCCGTGTTCACCGACGCGCCAAAATGGTTCGACCCTGACGCGCGACGTGTGCGCCTCGTCGTGCCCCGGAGCGTCGATGGCTACCCGGCTTTCGTTTCCCTGGTCGTGAGCGAGAGCGCGTTTCTGACCCGTTGGCGCGAGATGAGTCTCCTCATCCTCGGCCTCGCCTTCGCTCTCGCGGGGGTGACCTTCCTCGTCACCCAGCACATCCTGCGGCTGCTCGATCAGGCTGCGGCGGCGAACCGTACCGAATCGGAGCGACACCTGCTGGCGGCGATCGTCGACACGCCGTCCGCCCTCACGGCCATCGTCGACCATAATGGCTACGTGGTGCATGCCAACACGCGCTTCCACGAGATATTCGGCACCCATGCCGAAATACGCGAGGCGTTGTGTAGCTCGAACCTGAGCGGCGTCGAGAGGATCCACGATTTCATCACCGGTAATGCCGAACTCGCCGAGGTCGACCTCGAGATCGTGCGGCCGGGCAACCAGACGCAGATGCTGCAGTTTTCGCTGTCGCGCCGGTCGCTTCTCGATTGGGGCGACTGCACGATCATGGTCGGGCACGACGAGACCGTGCGTCACCAGGTGCGGCAGGCGATCGCTCTGTCGTCCAAGATGGAGACGCTGGGCGAGGTCACGACCGGCATCGCGCACGAACTCAGCCAGCCGCTGAATGTCATCCGCATGGCGGCGCAGAATGCGCTGACCGAGATCGAACCCGACGAGACGGTGGAAGAGGAAGACGATCCTCCGCCACCACCCATGCCGGAAGCCGAGTTCCGCCGCTTCGTGGCCGGCAAGCTCCGCCGCATTGTGCTGCAGGTCGATCGGGCGGCGGGCATTCTGTCGCGCATGCGCATGTTCAGCCGTGAGACCAAGCAGGGGCCGCAGCTGTTCGACATCCGGGAAGCTTGTGGAAGCGTCGTTGCCCTGGCGGGAACGCGACTCCGCCGGGCGAGAATCGTTGTGCGCGAGGACCTGGGCGAAGAGCCCTTGACGGTGGTTGGACACCGGACGGGCATCGAGCAGGCAATCTTTGCCCTGCTGCTGAATGCCGCCGACGCATTCCAGGAGACGTCGCAAGAAATCCGACGGGTCGATGTGATCGCCGGCCGCGGTGCCGATGGCCATGTCCAGGTCCGCGTCATCGACAACGGACCGGGTGTCCCGGCTGCGATCAGGGATCGCATCTTCGAGCCCTTTTTCACCACCAAGCCTGTCGGCCAGGGGACGGGCCTCGGCCTGGCCACTGCATTCGGAATCGTGCGCGACAACGAGGGTACGCTTACCCTGGTCGGCGACGGGCCGGGCGCAACCTTTCAGATCGACCTGCCGGCGGCACCGTCCGGTCACCTTGCGATGTCGGCATAGACGCCGGGAGACGGACCATGACCATCGGAATCCTTTTCGTTTGCACCGGCAACATCTGCCGGTCACCCATGGCGGTGGGCGTACTCCGCAGCATCGTCCGCCGCGCCGGCCTCGAGTACGTTTTCGATATCGACGGCGCCGGCATCTACGACGGCCACGTTGGCCAGCCGCCCAGTCTGCTCGCCGTCGAGGCTGCGGCCCGCCGCGGCTACGACATCAGGGACCTCCGTTCGCGGCCGCTGATGCCGGAGGATATCGATCGCTTCGCCAATCCACTGGCGATGGATCGCACTCATCTCGTGGCGATGCGCTCGATGGCGCCGCAGGGACTGACCGACCGGCCGCAGATGTTCCTGAAGTTCGCGCCCGAATCACTCGCCCGGGACGTCGTCGATCCCTATGGTGGCACCAACGAGGATTACGAGCGCGCCCTCGACCTCATCGAGGTGGGATGCGCCGGTCTGCTCAAGCATCTCCGGCAGACACTCGCAGACACGGTCAGGGCGTCAAGTCAGGTTGCCACGCTTCGATGACGGCCATGTGGCTCAAGATTCTCGTGTCGGCCCTCTTCCTGGCTGGTGGATCGGCGTCGGCGATGGAGTTTACGACGTCCGCGGGCGCCGATGGACGGCGGACCGTCGTCGCCCGCGGACCGATCGTGGAAGGCGATGCCGAGCGGTTCCGCGTCGCCCTTCAGTCGGCGGACCGCGATTCGTTCGGCCACAAGACGGTGGTTCTCGACAGCCCCGGTGGCGTGGTCGGCGAGGCCTTCGCCATGGTGGCGTTCATGGACCGCGATCAGGTCGCCACTGTGGTCAGGCCCGGCGCCTCATGTGCCTCGGCCTGCGCCCAGATCGTCTTTCTGGCCGGCCGTCACAGGATCGTCCAGGACGGCGGCCGGCTCGGCCTGCATTCCTGCCGGGCGGCCAAGGACGGCACGCCGTCGCTCTATTGCAACGACCTGATCGCCCAACATGCCGTGGCGCACGGAACAATTTACGGGCCGATCATGGCCTTCATGCAAATGACGCCCGCGGCCCAGATCAAATGGCTCGATTCGGAGGATGCGGATTGCTGGGGCCTGACGCGGTGGCCGCCGGGGATCTACCGGAGTGCAAAGGACGGCGAATTGCCGCCGTGTCTTCTCAAGGGGCCGAACTCCAAGGTTCCTGTCGCGGGCGCGAAGCGCAATGCGCGGGACTAACTTCTAGGACGTTGCCGTCTGGCCGGTGCCATCCAGGGCCCGCCGGATCATCGCCGCCAGGTCGCGCTTGCTGAAGGGCTTGGTGAGCAGCAGGACACCTGACTGGAGCCGGCCGTTGTAGCTGATCGCGTCCTCGGTATAGCCCGACATGAATACGATTTTCGTCCCGGGCCACCGGAGCGCGGCCTCGTCGGCCAGCGCCTTGCCGTTCATCGGACCGGGCATGATGACGTCGGTCAGCAGCAGATCGTAGGGCAACAACCCGGCCTCCAGAGCGGCGAGCGCCGCACTGCCGTCGGCCGCTTCCGAGACGTCGTAACCCAGGCTCCGCAGCTGCCGCACGACACCGCTGCGAACATCGGCGTCGTCTTCGGCGACCAGGATCCGCTCGGTTCCCCCCGGCATTGGCGCGCGGCGCCGTACCGCCGCGGCCTGTGGGCCGGCCTTGGCCCGGGGCAGGAAGAGCTTTACCGACGTACCGCCGCCGACTTCGCTGTAGATGGCGAGATGGCCACTGGACTGCTTGATGAAGCCATAGACCATGCTGAGACCGAGGCCGGTTCCCTTGCCAACTTCCTTGGTCGTGAAAAACGGCTCGAAAGCCTTGGCCACCACTTCGGGAGGCATGCCCGCACCGGTGTCGGTGACGGCCAGCATCACATAGTCGCCGGCCGTGACGTCGGGATTTAGCGCGGCATAGTCCTCGTCGAGCGTCGTGTTGGCCGTCTCGATCAGCAGGCGCCCGCCGTCGAGCATGGCGTCGCGAGCGTTGACGGCGAGATTGAGGAGGGCCGATTCGAGCTGGCCGCCGTCGATCTCGGCGTTCCACAGGTCGCGGACAAGATTGGACTCGATCTCGATCCCCGCGCCCAGCGCGCGGCGCAGCAACCTGCCGGTGGAGCCTACGAGCTCGTTGATGTCGGTGCGTTTGGGCCGCAGTGTCTGCTTGCGGGAATAGGCCAGCAGCTGGCGCGTCAGCTCGGCCGCGCGCTCCGTCGCGCTGCCGATGCCCGCGATCCGGTCTCGCAACTCGGGACCGAGCTTCTCATTCTCCTCGATGGCTTCGACGTTGGACAGAATGACCATGAGGATGTTGTTGAAGTCGTGCGCCACACCGCCGGTGAGCTGCCCGATCGCCTCCATCCGTTGTGCCTGCCGCAGCTGTTCTTCGGTGCGGTCATTGTCGGTCATGTCGCGGCCGATGAAATAGTAGCGGCGATCCCGCTCCGACCACACGGCCGACCAGACGAGCGGGACCAGGTGGCCGTCCTTGTGGAAATAGCGGGCTCTGAATTTCCCGCCGGCCTGTCCCTTTCGCGCGACCCGCATCGCGTCGCGCGCCGTATCGACGTCTTCGGTGTGTATGAACTCCCAACCGCCGCGACCCACCATTTCTTCAGGTTGGTAGCCCAGCACGGTTGTCGCGCTGGGGCTCACGCGAACAAACTTGCCGTAGCTGTCGGTGACGTGGATGAGGTCTTGCGATGTCTCGAAGATGCGCTCGGTCTCACGCTCGGCATCCTTGCGGGCCGTGATGTCGATGGCCACGGAGAGTCGCGCCGGTTCGTTGCCGAACTCGATGTCTTTGAGGAACAGATCGACGTCCAGGATCTGGCCGTCCTTGCATCGGTGCCGCCAGTCGATCGCCTGCAGATCGTGAACCCACGGCTGCTGCGGCCATTGCATCAGCCGCTCGACATCCTCCGCCGGTCGGATGTCCTTCAACGTCATCGAAAGGAACTCTTCGCGCGAATAGCCGTATTTCGAGACGGCAGCCTGATTGACCTCGAGAAACCGCAGGGTCTCGATGCTGTAGACCCACTTCGGCAGGGGCGAATTCTGGAACAGATAGCGGAAGTTTTCCTCGCTTTGGCGCAGCCGGCTCTCTCGCTCGCGCGCTTCGGTCACGTCGCTATAGGTCATGACGCCGCCGCCGGCCAGCAGGGGGTTGAAGGTCACCGAGACGATGCGCCCGTCCTCGCGCCGGCGTTCGCCCGTGAACCGCTCGCGCGACTGGACCAGGCGCATCCGGGTGGCGATGGCGGTCTCCTTGCCTTCGGACCCGTACTCGCCGCGCCCCGCGAGCTCTCGAATGATTGCCTCGTAAGGCAGCCCGCGCACATTCCGGTTGCCGTCGAACTGGAGCCATTCGGCCAGGCGACGATTGTAGGCCACGATCCTGGTCTCGCTGTCGAACAGGACGACACCCTGCTCGATGTTCTCCAGGATCGACTCCAGGTTCGCGGCCTGCTCCGAAGCTTCTTTCTCGCGGCGTCGCAGGGGGGTCAGGTCGTGCCCTACCCCGATATAGCCGGTGAACGTGCCTTCCGCGGTAAACAGCGGTGCGCCGCTGATGCTTACCGGTCGCGACACGCCCTTCGCGTCCACGAACGTCGTTTCAAAGTCGCGAAATGGTCGATGGTTGGCAAGATCGTCGAGATGGGCCTGCCAGGCCGGATTGTCGTAGTCAGTGCGGTTCGCGTCGGTGCGAGACTTACCTATCAAGAGCGACGGCGACAGGCCGAAGACTTCGGCGAAGCGCTCGGAGAGAAAGGTAAATCGCAGCTCGGCATCCATTTCCCACCACCAGTCGGAGGCGATGCCCGCCAGGCGTGCAAACTTGTCGGTCACGGCGGGTCTCGGGGCGCTGGTCATCTGTCGTTCATCATTTTTCCCGGTCGAGGCGGCGGACGTCATGCTCGGTATGCTCCGTCCAGCGCGTCTCGGATCATCCGGGCCAGCTCTCCCTTGCGGAACGGCTTGTTGAGCAGTCGCACGCCGGGCTCGAGCCGGCCGTCCAGCGTGATTGCGTCTTCGGTATAGCCGGACATGAAGACGATCGCGGTCGCGGGCCAGCGGCGGCCGATCTCGTCCGCCAGTTCCTTGCCACCGACCGGTCCCGGCATGATGACATCGGTCAGCATGAGATCGAAGGGCACCCCGCCCATCCCGTGGGCCGCCTCGCAGGCGGCGAGCCCCGATGTGCCGTCGCCGGCCTGCTCGACCGCGTAGCCCAGGCTCCGCAGTTGCCGCACCACATTGTCTCGGACCTTGGCATCGTCTTCGACGACCAGGATGCGTTCATGGCCCGTGGGCAAGGACGCTACCGGCGCGTCGGCCACCTCTGCGGCCTCGTCGGTCCGCGGCAGGTAGAGCTTCACCGTGGTGCCGCGGCCGGGCTCGCTCTCGATCCTGATATGACCCTTGGACTGCTTGATGAAGCCATACACCATGCTGAGGCCGAGCCCGGTGCCGCGGCCGACGTCCTTGGTGGTGAAGAACGGCTCGAACACCTTGTCGATGTTCTCCGGCGCGATACCGACACCGGTATCGGTAACCGCCAGCATCGCATGCGCGCCGGCCACGGCGTCGGCATTGCGCGCGGCATAGGCCTGGTCGAAGCTGACGTTGCGCGTCTCGATCAGCAGGCGGCCGCCGCCCGGCATGGCGTCGCGGCCGTTGACGCAGAGATTGACCAGTGCGGTCTCGAGTTGCGTCCGGTCGACGTTCACCATGAAGAGATTGTCTTCGAGGGTCGATTCGATCTCGATCTTTTCTCCAAGCGTGCGGCGCAGCAGTCGGCCGGTCGCCACCACCAGCTCGTTGAGGTCGGTGACCTGGGGCTTGAGCGGCTGCTTGCGCGAGAACACCAGAAGCTGGCGCGTCAGGTCGGCGGCGCGGCGCGTCTGCTTGGCGATATTGTCGACGTGCTCGCGTACTTCAGGTTCAAGCTCGTACTCCTCCTCGAGCGCGTCGGTATTGGCCATCATGACCATCAGGATGTTGTTGAAGTCGTGAGCCACGCCACCGGTGAGCTGGCCCACGGCCTCCATCTTTTCGAGCTGGCGCAGTTTTTCCTCGGCGTCGCGCTGCGCCTGCGCGGCCTGCTTGCGCTCGCTGATGTCGCGCGCCATCGGCAGCATTGCCGGTCTTCCCTCGAACTCGATCTCGGCCATGCTGACTTCTACGTCGAAGACCGACCCGTCCTTGCGACGGTGACGGCCGCCGAGCGTACGGCTGCCGCCGGCGGGCGCGGACTTGTCGAGGACGGCCGACAGCATCGCCATGTCCTCGGGCAACCGGATATCGGCCGGGGTCAGGGTCAGGAACTCCTCGCGCGACCAGCCATATTGGCGGACCATGGCCTCGTTGACGGCGAGGTAGCGCAGGGTCTCGCGGTCGAACACCGCCATAGGATCGGGATTGGCGTCAAACAGCCGCCTGTAATGCGCCTCGGTCTCCAGCCGGGCGATCCTCTCGCCGACCAGCCAGGTCGCCAGGACGGCGAGGCCCAGGGTGGCGACGAACCAGCCCAGGGCAACAACGCCAGCGATATGCCGCCACGGCGCCAGGATCTGCTGCACGCTCTGGCCAACCACGACGACCAGCGAAGGATCGACGTTGAGGAGGTGAAACCCGATCAACCGGTCGATGCCGTCGATCGGGCTCGTGCTTCGGAAGATGCCGCGACGGGCGCCCATTGCCTTCTTGAGTGCCATCGGTATCAACTCGAAGCGGACTCCCATCGCCTGTTCGACGAGCGGGCTGCGCATCAGCAGCGTGCCGTCCAGCCGCAGCAGCGCGATCGAGGAATCATTGCCCTGATCCTCCGACCGCCAGACCCGGTCGAAATAGTTGGGATCGACGGCGGCCACGATGACGCCCAGCAGCTTGCCGTCGGCGTCGAACCACGACCGGGTGACGGGCAGCATCCAGGCGCCGGTAATGCGGCTCTGTATCGGCTCGGCGACGTGAGTATGCGTGCCGGCGTGCCCCAGGTGGTGCTTGAAATAGGGCCGGTCGGACAGGTCGACGCCGACGCTCTCGTCCTTCGAGTGATAGACGATGCGGCCCTGCGGATCGAAGACCCACATCACGAGCAGGAACGGCCGCTCGCGCAGAAGGGCGCGCAGATCGGCCCCCACGACGGTCTGGTCGAGCGAGCCCGCCCGGTGCCGGCGGCTCAGCAATGTGTCGGCGATGGTGAGCGTCTGGTCGACCGACTGCAATGCAAGCGCCGTTTGGTCGGCTGCCAGCCGCGACAGCGACGCCGTCAGCTTCTCGGCCGCCGTCAGGGTGTCGGCGCGAACCTGCAGCAGGATGCCCGTCAGGATCCCGATCGTGACTACGAAATACACCGCGGCGGCCGCCAGCACGCGCGTGCGAATCGGGAGCCCGCCCAGCCACCGCGTCGCCCGCGTGGACGCCGGCACGGCGCGCGCGAACCAGCGCCGGTCGGGGTCGGCGGCGTTTGCCTGGGAGACGGGAGAGACCATGCCGTTGGTGTACGCGAGGCTCCGCGCAGGCGCATGGCACCTGAGCCCAATATCGCATCCAGATTGGAGGTATCTGCCTCGGAATATCGGCGCGAGCAACGACCGCCGGCGAGGGAGCGTGCGAAGCAGATAGGCCGATCTATCCGAAGAACCTCTACGCCGACAAAATTCCCGGCAAGCATGCCGACTACAAGCGCGACGTGATCGACCGCCAGGTCCGGCTGATGCAGGAGCGCGACATCTGGAAGGCACCGTCGAAGGGCTGAGGAAATCGTCATGGTTGCAGTGGCGTATTGCGGGGTGCAATCTTGGGACGGACTGCAACAACGGGAGGCGATGAATGAGGTGGGGACCGTTTCTCGCGACATTGATCGGGCTGGCGGGTGCTTCTCACATCTCCGGTGCGGCGGACGCGATATGGGTTGCGGCGTCCTCGCTGGAGGATGGCATTTCACCGTACTGTGCCGGCGGTCAGTTTCCCGGACCGGAATGGACCGGGCAGGCTGACGGGCAGGTCGACATAAAGGGGACCAGGCTCACCTATACGAGTACGAGCCGGGCGCCGAGCCGTTCGTTCACTGTCGATCTGAAGGCGTTGCAGCCCGACGGCTCTGGGAAAGTCGTCGGCAAGGACGACAGGAATAAAGAGTTCTACCTGACGTTCGAGCCGGGCAGCGGCGCGCGCCCGTTCCATATGACCAGTGCCATCAACTCTTGCCGGCGCGTCTACACGCCCAGGACATAGTGTTGCGCGTGAGCAGCCACGCGCAAGGAGCAGAGCAGGCTTGCAATAGGAGATTTGCAGGTTTGGCCGGATTTGTCCTATAAATCTGTTATCGTCGCGCGGGGCCTGTCCCGAAAGCCTGCGCCTTCGAGACGCCGTTCCGAAAGGGTGACGCCGAAGACGTGACGATCCGAATCTTCGACCATGCCCCGCCCGGCGCGTCCGCCGGGTACGATCCAAATGAGGATGAGGGGCCGTCCCGCGGTCATGTGCCGTGCGTAGCAACGAATGGCCGCCCC
>JAQSDW010000234.1 GCA_029946105.1 Reyranella sp.
ATGAGCATGAAAACGGAGTCCGAAGCTCAAATCATCCCGCGCTAGCGTGGGAGAGGAGCATGAAGGCAATGACCGCTCATCGGAGAGACTCTAAGCCGACGGCGGCTTCATGCGGCGCTGGCGCCGCAGGATCACCCAGCTCACGTTCTCGACGAGAGCCGCCCGGCCGAGTTTGACGATCAGGTGAATCAGGCGCGGGTGATCGTCGCGCTCGGCGGCGGCGCGCGCCTCGTCGCGGGCGAGGCTGAACAGATGGGCCGAGACGGCGAAGGAGCGTTGCAGGTCGCCGAAGGACATGAAGGCCTGATAAGCCTGGACGCCGGCGGTGATGGCGAGCGCGATGCGCCCGACCCGCAGCAGGAGCGCGGTGTCGAGGACCGTCTGTTGGATGTGGGTGACATCGAGCAGCTTGTTGCCGGCCAGGATCAGCAGGCCGATGCCCAGGCAGACTAATCCCAGAATGGCGAAGTGGCGGGCCTGGCGGCGATAGCGCGGGATGACGCCGTGGTTGCCGAGAAAGTAGGAGACCTGTTCGTCGATCCAGGCATGCCCGGCCGCGGCGTGGCGCTTGCAGTCTTCCGGCGCGGGCGGCGCGCCCGCGGGCCGGATGTCGTCGAGCAGGAAGGCGGTCCGGATCGCGCGCCGGATCCAGGCGACCGATGTCGCCTGCGCGGGGTGGTAGTGATCGGCGACGCACAACGACAGGCCGCTGGCGATCCAGGCGGTCTGGATGCGGCTGGCTTCGGCCAGGGCGCGGAAGTCGGTGTGCAGGCGCTGCCAGTGCCGTCGCGTCGAAAATGCCCAGACGGCAAAGCCGGTGGCCAGCGCTGCCGTGGTGATGATGGTGGGAAGCGCCGACGTGGTCGTGCCATGCAGGGTCGAGGCGATGGCGGCGATGAAGGTGGCCAGCACCATGAGGCGGACGGATATGTGGGTCCGGCGCTGGAACTGGCTGGCGATGTGATCGGTCGCGGCCTTGAGGGCGCGAACCATTAGGGCCTGAGCGGTCGGGGGCAACTCGCCGGCGCTCCAGTCGTCGCGCGTTCGGCCCCCCTGCTTCAGCAGGCGATTGAGCGTGTTGAACGCCGAGAGCACCGTCGCATGGCGATGGTCGCCGCCGCGGGCGCCGATGCGCACCGCATCGGGAAAAAGCCAGTCGATGCGTCCGACGCCCGCCGGTGCCGCCTCGCCTGCGCGCGCCGTGACGACATGGGCGACCGCGCCGCCCTCGTCATAGTGCAGCGGCTCGTCGTCATCCCAGTCGGCGTAGCGCCCTTTCAGCTTGGCCTGGACGATCTCGGCGGTGCCGCCGTCGCCGCGCGCCTCGTTGCCGTCCCACAGCGCGATCAGCAGATGGGAATGGAGCGCCGTAAAATTGCCGGCCCACAGATAGCCGTCGGTCGGCTCAATGTGGTCGGCGCCGGCGGGAGGCGACACGACCAACCGGGCCGAGCCCAGCAGGCGGTCGAACTCCGCCTTGCTCTCCGCCGTGGCGAAATCCTGGCGGTAGTCGTCGGCGGCGCGCGGAAGCACGGCCACCAGCTCGGCCCCGAAGCGCTCGACGGCCAGGCGCGCCACCAGCCGATCTGCGCCCTCGGCCAGGCCCGTCAGCAGCAGCAGCGGCGCGTCGGGCGCCTTGGCGCGCACGCCCTCGAAAATGGAGGCGACGGCGGCTTCGATCTTGGCGGTGCAGCTCGCGGCAATCTGGCGATGACCGGTCACGCCGATGGTGAGGGGGATCTGGAGAGGCTGCACGCGCCACCCTCGACGGCGGCAAAAGGGCTGTCAACGATACGAGCCCCGACGACGTCATTGACCTCGGCGCCCTTGACCTCGGGGCACTCTTCCCCGACTTAAGGCACGCGATGCAGCGGGCTTTTCCATATGACGTGATCGTGGTGGGCGGCGGCCATGCCGGCTGCGAAGCCGCGGCCGCGTCCGCGCGCCTCGGCGCCCGCACCCTGCTGCTCACCCACCGGATCGAGACCATCGGCGAGATGTCGTGCAATCCGGCGATCGGCGGCCTGGGCAAAGGCCATCTGGTGCGCGAGATCGATGCGCTGGACGGCATCATGGGCCGGGCCATCGACCGCGCCGGCATCCAGTTCCGCACCCTCAATCTCTCCAAGGGACCCGCGGTGCGCGGGCCGCGCGCCCAGGCCGATCGCAAGCTTTATCGCGCGGCCGTGCAGGGGTTGCTGGCCGAGCAGGCGGGGCTCGAGATCGAGGCCGATCCAGTTGCAGATATTCTTCTAGATGCAAATGGTGCGTGTTCCGGTGTGCGGACGGAATCCGGGCGTGAAATCGGCGCGGGGCGCGTGATCCTGACCACCGGGACGTTCCTCCGGGGCCTGATCCATATGGGCGAAACCAAGATCCCGGCCGGCCGCGCACGCGGCCCAGGGCAAGGGGACGGGGTTGAAGAGCCCTCCACGGCACTCGCCCATACATTGCATCGTCTGGGCTTTGCTTTGGGGCGGCTGAAAACCGGGACGCCGGCGCGGCTCGACGGGCGCACGATCGATTACAGCGGGCTCGAGCGCCAGGACGGCGACGATCCGCCGGCGCCCTTCTCGTATCTCACCGATCGCATCACGACGACGCAGATCGCCTGTCACATCACGACCACGACGGCGGCCACGCATGCCATCATCCGCGCCAACCTGCATCGCGCGCCGATGTATTCCGGCCAGATCGAGGGCGTGGGTCCGCGCTACTGTCCGTCGATCGAGGACAAGATCGTTCGTTTTGCAGGGCGAGATCGGCATCAGATCTTCCTCGAGCCCGAGGGGCTGGACGACGACACCGTCTACCCCAACGGCATTTCGACCTCCCTGCCCCACGATGTGCAGCTCGCGCTTTTGCAGACCATCCCGGGTCTGGAACATGCAGCCATGCTTCGACCGGGGTATGCCATCGAATACGATCATATCGACCCTCGCGAACTGCACGCGACCCTGGAGACGCGGCGGATTCCGGGTCTGTACATGGCCGGCCAGATCAACGGCACGACCGGCTACGAGGAAGCCGCCGCGCAGGGGTTGATCGCCGGGTTGAATGCAGTGCTAGCAGAGCCCTTCATCGTTGACCGCGCCGATGGCTATCTCGGTGTTCTGATTGACGATTTGGTCAGTTTGGGCGTGACCGAACCCTATCGGATGTTTACCTCCAGGGCCGAATATCGCCTCTGGCTGCGGGCCGACAATGCCGACCAACGTCTGACTCCGCGCGGTTTGGAAATCGGCTGTATCGGTGCGGAGCGGGCAAGAGTGTTTCACGTGAAACAACAGGCTCTCGCCGAAGCGCGGGATCTGGCCGGCAAGCTCAAGATCAGCCCGTCGGCTTTGGCCAAGCAGGGCATCCCGATCAATCAGGACGGCGTCCTGCGCTCGGTGCTGGATCTTCTGGCGTATCCCGAAATTGATTGGGCCCGATTGGTCGATCTGTGGCCGGAGCTTGCGCCAGTCGCGGGGGAAATCGCGGAGCAGCTCACTATCGACGCCCGCTACGCCGGGTATCTCGGCCGTCAGCGCGAAGACATCGGCGCGTATCGCCGGGATGAAGCCTTGGAGCTCCCGGACGATCTCGACTATGGCGCGGTCGGTAGTCTCTCCAACGAGGTCCGGCAAAAGCTGCAAACACATCGGCCGGCGACCCTTGGGCAAGCGGCGCGGATCTCGGGCGTGACGCCCGCGGCGCTGGTAGCGCTACTGAAATACGTCCGCCGCCGGGCCGCGTAGGCGGCATGAGTCACATCCAGGCCGGGCGAGATCTGTTCCTGCGGGAAATGCGGCAGCTCGGAGTCGATGTTTCACGTGAAACACGCGACCAGCTCGAAGCCTTGGTCAATACGCTGGTGCGCTGGCAAAAGGCTATCAACCTGGTCGGCAAGACCACTATAGAAGGTATCTGGACCCGCCATGTGCTGGACTCGGCGCAACTCGCCATCCTGATCTCTGAAAGAGCAAAAACCCTGACGGATCTCGGCAGCGGCGGCGGATTTCCTGGCCTGGTGATGGCGGCGATGCGGCCCGATCTGGACGTCACGCTGATCGAATCAGATGCCCGAAAAGCGGCCTTCCTGGGCGAAGCCGGACGGCGCATGGGGCTGGAAAAACAGCCGAAAATCGTGATCGGGCGCATCGAGGCCGTGGCCCCGGCCAAATCCGATGTCGTCACGGCCCGGGCGCTGGCGCCGCTGGCCCAGTTGCTCGAATGGGCCCAACCGCACCGGACAGATACCGCTATTTGCCTTTTCCACAAGGGGAAGGACTGGAAGGCTGAACTCGCGGAGGCCATGAAGGACTGGGAACTTCCCGGGCAGCCTTTCACCAGCGTGACCGACCTTGACGCCGTCATCCTCCGAATCGGCCCCTACCGTCTTCGCGATCGCCAACCAAAAGGGCGGGGTCGGCAAGACCACGACCGCGATTAACCTCGCCACGGCGCTGGCCGCGGTCGGCGAGCAGGTCCTGCTGATCGATCTCGACCCCCAGGGCAATGCCTCGACGAGTCTAGGGATAGCAAGAAGTGAGCGCTCACCTGGAGCCTATGAGTTCCTGCTCGGCCTAGCCCCGCTGGCCGACTGCATGCGCCCCTCGCAGATCCCCAACCTGTCGGTGATCCCGGCCGCGACGTCGCTGGCCGGCGCCGAGATCGAGTTGATCGACGTGGAGCGCCGCGAGCATCGCCTGGCCGACGCGCTCGGGGGCGATGGCGGTACAGGCGACGCCCGCACGCGCTGGACAACGATCCTGATCGACTGCCCGCCGTCGCTCGGCCTGGTGACGCTGAACGCCCTGGTCGCCGTCGACGCCGTGCTGGTGCCGCTGCAGGCCGAATTCCTGGCGCTGGAAGGCATCGGCGCGCTCGGCACCACCATCGAGCGTATCAAGAAGAAACTCAACCCCAGATTGCATATCGCCGGCGTCGTCCTGACCATGGTCGACCGCCGCATGACGCTCAGCCAGCAGGTCGAGGCCGACGTCCGCGCCCACTATGGCGAGCTGGTGTTCGGCACCACGATCCCGCGCAACGTCCGCATCGCCGAGGCGCCCTCGCACGGCCTGCCGGTGCTGATCTACGACAACGCCTGCGCCGGATCGCAGGCCTATATCCTGCTGGCGAGCGAGTTCATCCGCCGCCGGCGCACCGCAGCGGAGCAGGTCGTCCATGAGCCAATCTCCTAAGCCACGCGGCCTTGGCCGTGGTCTCTCCGCCCTGCTCGGCGACGAGGAAGTCGCCCGCACCGTGGCAACGCCCCCGCCCGCCGCGCCACCCGCCGTACCAACGCCGCTGCCGGAGTATCCCAGCACGGAAATCGCCAATACCTATGCGCCCAATCGCCCGCCGCTCACGCTGCCGATCGGCCAGCTGAAGCCCGGCAGGATGCAGCCGCGCACCAGCTTCGAGGGCATCGAGACGCTGGTCGAATCGGTCAAGGAATTCGGCCTGCTGCAGCCCATCCTGGTGCGGCCGCTGCGCGACTCCGCCGACACTTACGAGATCATCGCCGGCGAACGCCGCTGGCGCGCGGCGCAGCGCGCCCAGCTCCACTACGTGCCTGTCGTCATCCGCAGCATCGGCGACATGGATGCGCTGCAGATCGGCCTGATCGAGAACCTGCAGCGCGCCGACCTCACCGCCATCGACGAGGCCCAGGGTTACAAGCGCCTGATCGAGGAGTTCACCCAGACGCAGGACGATGTCGCCAAGACCGTCGGCAAGAGCCGACCCCATGTCGCCAACACGCTCCGGTTGCTCGATCTGCCATCCTCGGTGCAGGAGATGATCCGGCTCGGCCAGCTCTCGGCCGGCCAGGGCCGGGCGCTGATCGGCGTGCCCGATCCCGCCGCCATGGCCCAGCGCGCCGTCGAAGAGAAGCTGACGGTGCGCGAGCTCGAAAAGCTTGGCGGCGAACAGAAACGCGGCGTCGGGCGCCCGGGCAACAAGGCAGGCGGCAAGGCCCCGGCCGAAGCCCCCAAGAGCGCCGACACGCGGGCGCTGGAAAAGCGCATCGAGGAAGCGCTCGGGCTGAAGGTGGAACTCAAACTGCGCGGCATCGGCGAGCAGACTCTGCTGACGCTCGAAATCCGTAACTTTGATCAGCTCGATGCGGTGGTGGATCGGCTGACGCGACGCTGAGATTACGCTTTAGGCAATCGACCCTGGAGGGTCGGACGCTCATGTCTCGCCCATGTCCGTCCGTTCTGTCCGCCCGCACCCAGCGCATCCTCGAAGCGCCCGTCCTGCCGCTGCTGCTGTCGCTGGCACTCCCCAACATCGGCGAGGCGGCGGTGCGCATCATCTTCCTGACCGCCGATGCGCTGTTCGTCGCGATGGTGCTCAATCGCTCGAAGGATTGAGGGACTGGGGACCGAGTGCTGAAAGAAAAAGGCCGGCGGGGATGCCGCCGGCCTTTTGCTTTTCGATGTCGGGTCGTTATTCGGCGGCCATCAGCGGCCGTGCCGCGTCGAGCGCTGCCGAGAGTTTGGGCGGCGACAGCGGCAGGTCGTACATCCGGATGCCGGTCGAGCGGGCGACGGCGTTGGCGACGGCGGCCAGCGGCGGAATGATCGGCACTTCACCGACGCCGCGTACGCCGTAGGGATGCGTCGGGTTGGGCACCTCGACCAGCACGGTCTCGATCATCGGCAGGTCGGAGGCGACGGGGATGCGGTAGTCGAGGAAACCCGGGTTCGCGAGGCGACCCTGGGCGTTGTAGATGTACTCCTCGTTCAGTGCCCAGCCGATGCCCTGTACGGCGCCGCCCTGGAGCTGGCCCTCGACATAGGACGGATGGATCGCGGTGCCGACATCCTGCGCCGCGGTGTAGCGGCCGACCGTGACGATGCCGGTGTCGGCATCGACGGCGAGATCGCAAATGTGCACCCCGAAGCCCGGTCCCGCGCCCGTGACGTTGAGCTGGGCGTGGCCGTTGATCGGTCCGCCCGTCTTGCCCGCGGTGGCCGCGAGCTGGGCGATGGTGAGCGGCTCGAAGGTGCCGACGTTGGAGCCGGCGGGCTTGGCCATGCCGTTCTCCCAGATGACGCCCTCGGGATCGACGCCCCAGGTCTTGGCGGCGCGGCCCTTGAGGTCGCGGATCAGGTCGCGCACCGAATTCACCACCGCAAGGCCGGTCGCGAAGGTGACGCGGCTGCCGCCGGTGACGAAGTTGAAGCCGATCGAGGCGGTGTCGGCGATCACCGGCCGGATCTTGTCGTAGTCGATGCCGAGTTCCTCGGCCGCCATCAGGGCGAGCGAGGCGCGGCTGCCGCCGATGTCGGGATTGCCCGAGATCACCGTCACCGTGCCGTCCTCGCCGACGTGGGCGGCTGCACTCGAATCGGCGCCGACGTTGAACCAGAAGCCGGCCGCCACGCCGCGGGCGAAGCCCGGCTTCACCGGCGTCTTGTAGTGCGGCGAATTCTTGGCCGCCTCCAGCGTCTCGACCATGCCGATGGTCCCGAAGGTGACCCCGTAGGCCGTCTTGGTGCCCTTGGCGGCGGCATTCTTCAGGCGCAGGTCGATCGGGTCCATTTTCAGCTGCTGGGCCAGGAGGTCGATCGTCGATTCGACGGCGAACGACGAGATCGGTGCCCCGGGCGCGCGATAGGCCGCGACCTTGGGCCGGTTGCTGACGACGTCGTAGCCGACGATGAAGACGTTATCGATGTCGTAGCAGGCATAGCTGCACATGCAGGCCGGACCGACCGGCGAGCCCGGGAAGGCGCCTGCCTGCATCGCCACCGTGCATTCGGCGGCGACGATACGGCCGTCCTTCATGGCGCCGATCTTGACGTGGACGTCGGCGCCGGGCGCCGGGCCCGAGGCGCGGAACACGTCATCGCGCGACATCGTCATCTTCACCGGCTTGCCCGACTTCTGCGACAGGCGGACGGCCAGCGGCTCGAGATAGACCACGGTCTTGCCGCCGAAGCCGCCGCCGATCTCCGACGGCGTGACGCGGATCTGCGAGGTCTCCATGTTGAGCAGCCGGGCGCAGAAGCCGCGCACCTGGAAATGGCCTTGCGTGGTCGACCAGATCTGGACCTGGCCATCCTCGCTGGCGCTGGCAAGCGTCGCGTGCGGCTCGATGTAGCCCTGGTGCACGGCCTGGGTGGTGTAGTCGCGTTCGATCACCACGTCGGCCTTGGCGAAGCCCGCCGCGGTGTCGCCCTTGGCGAATTCGATGCGCTTGGCGATGTTCGACGGCCGGGCGGCCGCCGGCTTGGCGCCCTCGGTCATCAGGTGCTCGTGCAGCAGCGGCGCGTTGGGCTTCATCGCCGCGGCGACGTCGATGACGTGCGGCAGCACCTCGTAATTGACCTTGATCAGTGCCAGCGCCTGCTTGGCGATGGCCTCGTTGGTGGCGGCGACCGCGGCCACGGCGTGTCCTTCATAGAGCACCTTCTCGCGTGCCATGATGTTGCGCGTGACGTCGCGCAAGTTGACCTGCATTTCGCCGGCGGGGACGATCACGTCGGGCTGCTCGGGGAAATCCCTCGAGGTGACGACCGCCTTCACGCCGGCCAGTGCCTCGGCCTTCGAGGTGTCGATCGACTTGATGCGGGCATGCGCGTGCGGGCTGCGCAGCACCTTGCCGATGAGCTGGCCGGCGAGATTGAAGTCGGCGGCGAAGCGGGCGCGGCCCGTCACCTTGTCGGCGCCGTCGGGACGGTCGGGGCGCGTGCCGATCCACTTGTACTTAGGATTGTTCGTCGGGGGATTGCTCATTTGGCGGACTCCCTCATTTCGGCGGCAACTTCCATGACCGCGTGGATGATCTTGTCGTAGCCGGTGCAGCGGCAGAGGTTGCCGGCCAGCCAATAGCGGATCTCGGTTTCGGTCGGGTTGTTGTTGCGCTCGAGCAGCGCGCGCGACGCGATCAGGAAGCCGGGCGTGCAGATGCCGCACTGAAGGGCGGCCATCTCGACGAACTTCTTCTGCAACGGATGGAGCTTGTCGCCCTGGGCCATGCCTTCGATGGTCTCGACCTTGGCGCCCTGGGCTTCAGGGGCCAGCACGAGACAGCTGCAGACCAGCCGGCCGTCGACGGTGACGCTGCAGGCGCCGCAGTCCCCCGAGCCGCAGCCTTCCTTGCTGCCGGTCAGCCCGAGCTGGTCGCGCAGCACATCGAGCAGGGTCTGGTTGGCTTCGCAGAGGAATTCCGTCGGCGCGCCGTTGATGGTGGTCTCTACGTGGATCTTGGCCATTGTCTAGTGTCCCTGCTTGGAGATGCCGCGCGCGCGGTCGGCGGCGATCGCGGTGGCGCGCCTGAGAAGAACGCCGGCGATCTTGGTGCGGTAGCGGATGGTGCCGCGCTTGTCGTCGATCGGCCGGCAGGCCGCCGAGCAGGCGTTGGCGGCGGCGTCGAGCGCCGTGGCGTCGAGCTTGGAACCGGTGAGCGCCTTGGCGGCGGCCTCGACCAGCAGCACGGTCGGGGCGACGGCGCCGAGGCCGACGCGGGCCGAGACGCAGGTGTCGCCCTTCATGGTCAGGCTGACGCCGACGCCGACGACGGCGATGTCCATCTCGGTGCGCGGAATCAACCGCAGGTAGGCGTCGCCCGAGGCCTTGGGGCGGGCCGGCAGCGTCAGGCTGACGACGATCTCGCCCGCCTTCAGCGTCGTCTTGCCCGGCCCCGAAGTGAACTTCTCGACCGGCACCGTGCGGCGCGTCTTGGGACCCTGGATGGTGACGATGGCGCCGGCGGCGACCAGCGCCGGCACCGAATCGGCGGCGGGCGAGGCGTTGCAGAGATTGCCGCCGGCCGAGGCGCGGCCCTGGACCTGGGTCGAGCCGATCAGGTTGATCGCCTCGACCACGCCCGGCCAGGCCTTCTTCAGCTTCTTGTGCTCGCCGATCACCGCGGCCGGCGTGGCCGCCCCGATGCGGTAGCTGCCCTTGGTCTCGGTGATGCTGACCATTTCCGGGATCTTCTTGACGTCGATGATGGTGCCGGGCGCCACCATGCCGGCCTTCATCTGGACCAGAAGATCGGTGCCGCCGGCCAGGATCCGGCCCTTGCCCTTGGCGGCTGCCATCAGGCTGGCCGCCTCTCGGACGGTCTTGGCTACTTTGTACAGAATGTCGGTCATGCCCGCGTCTCTCCCCTCAATTTCGATTGGGTGGCGTTGCTCCCAAGAGGAGGAAGCTAGGGCACGGGACGGGTGCCTGCCAAGCGACTTCCGGCCTGCGGACTGCATGGCGGGCCGAAGTCACAACAAGGAACCGCCGCCTGTCGCAGGCGTTTCACCCGGCGAATCCGCAACCCTGCCGCCACCTGCGGGGCCGGCAGCGCGGGAGCGTGGCAGTGGAGGACGGCGGATGGCGAGCGATATGTTGCATGAGGACCCGGCCAAACTGGGTCCGCAGGTCATCGACCGCCACCGCGCCATCGTCTCGTTGATGGAGGAGCTCGAGGCAGTCGACTGGTACGACCAGCGGGCCAAGGCGACCGACAATCCCGAATTGCGCGCCATCCTCGAGCACAATCGCGACGAGGAGAAGGAGCATGCGGCGATGGCGCTGGAATGGCTGCGGCGCAACGACCCCAAGCTCGCCGAACATCTGAA
>JAQSDW010000235.1:0-26505 GCA_029946105.1 Reyranella sp.
CCGCCGCCATGGCGCTGAGCTCGGTCAGCGTCATCGCCAATGCGCTCCGGCTGCGCCGCATCCAAATTTGACGGCGCGGCGGAACGATCCGGACCTCCGTTGACGTAGGTCAAGGCGCGACCGTTGCGCGGCGCCGAGTATTGCCGCGATCGACGCAAGTCGCGTCGAGGGAGGTTCCCATGCGCTTCATCTCCACACTGGCGGCCATGGCCGCGCTTGCAACCATTCCCTCCATTTCCCAGGCCCAGCCGGCACCCGGCAGCGACCACAAGGACCACCAGACGCAGGCGGCACCCGCCGCACCGGGCGGTATGATGGGCGGCGACATGGGTCGCATGATGGCCATGATGCATGGTGGCATGATGGGTGGTGGCATGATGGGCGGCGGCATGATGGCCGACATGCCGCTCCAGCATGTCGAAGGGCGCCTCGCTTTCCTGAAGGCCGAGCTCAAGATCACGGCTGCCCAGGAACCGCAGTGGACCAAGTTCGCGGACACCGTCCGCGGCGTCGCCAAGACGGCGCAGGGTGCGAGGCAGCCCATGATGCAGTCCGGCGCCAAGCCAGCGACGACGCCCGAGCGCCTTGCCCGCTACGAGAAGACGCTGGTTGCCGGGCTCGAGACCGTTCGCGTCCTGAAGGGCGCCGTCGAACCGCTCTACACGTCGCTCAGCGACGAGCAGAAGAAGACTGCCGACGAGCTGCTGATGGGTCCGATGGGGATCATGTGATTCATGAGGTAGCCCGCCCCATGAAAAGCGATGACGCACGAGGCGCGGCCCGCCTACGGGCTGGGACGCTCGCCACCGACTCTCCCAACCAACGAAGTAGGGGCACTCGATCATGACCGTCCGATATTGTTTGGCGCTGGTATTCGCGGCCGTCGCCCTGGCGGGCTGCGGCCCCATGTCATCGGGATCCGTGAAGGATCTCAACATCCGCGACTGGGTCGGACACAGCTCGGCCCATCTCATTCAATCCTGGGGAACTCCCCATCACGACTACCCGACAGCAAGCGGCGGCAGGGCGATCGGCTACATGTTCGTCAACCAGGCGGTGACGGCCCCCAAGTCGCAGGTTCTCTTTCGCGCAACCAACTGCATGATCAACTTCACGGTCGATCCCAAGGGCATCATCGACGATGCGACGACGACCGGGGTGAACTGCCGGATTGGCCCTCATGGCGACATGCACCCGCCGCTCAACCATACCTGAGAGAACAAGGGTAATCGGCGGCCGGCCATCGACGACCTAGCGGATAGAGTGTCTCTGCCATGTGGCTGCACATCCTGAGACGCTACTTCGGTGCGATTGTCGTCGGGAATCTCGTCTGGGAGGCGGCTCAACTTCCGCTGTACGCGATCTGGAAGACCGGAACTGCCCGCGACCTCGCCATCGCCGTACTTCATTGCACGGCAGGCGATTTCGCCATCTCGGCAAGCGCACTCGTCGCTGCGCTTGCCCTGGGGGGCGAAAAGACGTGGCCCCGCCATCGATTCGGCGCGGTTGCCGGCGGTGCTTTGGCATTCGGCATCGCCTACACGATCTACAGCGAGCGCATGAACGTGCTTGTCCTGCACAATTGGACCTACAGCGGCCTGATGCCGGTGCTTCCCGGGCTCGAGGTCGGCCTATCACCCCTGCTGCAATGGTTGTTCATTCCCGTTGCGGCCTTTGCCTGGGCGCGCAGATCAGATCGTGAGCCCTGAACGGGAGACGATAGACCTCCCGACACCGGCGATGCCCGAAGATGCGGCATCCCCGATCGGTGCGTCGTCGCTTTGCACTTGACCTGCAAACGCCTTCCTCTGAAATAGAGGCTGCCATGCGCCTGATCGACCACTCACCTCGCGCCGCCAACGCCGTCCAGACCGTCTCTCCCGGCGGCGAGCTGTTCGTGCTGTCGGTCGTGGTCTGCATGATCCTGGCCTCGTTCGGCGACGCCGTCGATCCGATGCTGTTCGGCGAGGCGGGGCTCGAGTTCGCCCTGTTCGATCTCGGCGGCGAGTTCTCGGTGCTGGCGATGCGGCACTGGCATCTGCTGCAGCTCCTGCTGGCGGGCGGTGTGCTTGCCACCGCCATCGCCGTGCTGCGCGTCGGCGCTCCCGCCGTCTTCAAGAGGCTGCGGCCGGCGCCGCGCCGGGCCATCGACAAGGTCCCCATCTGACTCCGACAACAGACTGAAACCACCGGCGGCCTTCCGGGCCGGCGGTTCGCGTTCATTTTTCGTTGGAGATCGTCGTGGAACTCGAAGTCTTTTCGGCCGCCTTCATGTCGGCCCTGTTCGCCATCGTCCTGATCGACCTGGTGCTGGCGGGCGACAATGCCCTGATCATCGGCCTGGTCGCACGCAACCTGCCCAAGACCCAGCAGCGCAAAGTCATCTTCTGGGGCACTTTCGGCGCCATCGCCGTTCGTGGCGCGATGGCGATCCTGGTCGTCTATATCCTGAACGTGCCGGGCTTCATGCTGGCGGGCGGCCTCGCCCTGGTCTGGATCGCACGCAAGCTGCTGACGCCCGATCCCGATGCGGCGACAAATCATGCCGCACAAGCGCCCGCGGTCAGCTTTGCCGCGGCCCTTCGCACCATTGTCGTGGCCGACGCCGTCATGGGCGTCGACAACGTGCTGGCGATCGGCGGCGCGGCCTCGGGCAGCATCGTGCTGATCCTGCTGGGGCTTGCCATCAGCGTGCCGATCATCGTCTGGGGCAGCCATCTCGTGATCAGGCTGGTCGACCGCTTCCCCTCGGTCATCCTGCTGGGCGGCGCGGTGCTGGCCTGGACCGGCTACTCGATGGTGGTGCGCGAGCCACTGCTGGCGTCGTGGTTCGAAGGTCATGCCGCCACCCGGCTGGTCGCCGCGATCCTGATCTTCTCGATCTCGCTGGCGCCCTGGTACAGCGCGCGCCTGCCGGAACAGATGAAGCCGCTGGTCGTGCTGCTTCCCGCCCTGCTGGTGTGGATGCTGGCCTTCGAGGTGGCGGCGAGCCACTGGAAACTGCAGGTCGACTATCTGCTGGCCAACGAGTCGGGCGAGTACCTGCTCGAGGCCGTGCGCTGGCTCGGCTGGCTGCCGCTGGCGGGGGCCTTCCTGTGGCTGCGCGAGCAGTTCGTGCAGCGCAGCCGGCGCTCCCAACGTGCCTAGTATTGCGTAGAGTGGCGTAATGGGCCTAGCGTAACAGGAGCTTGTGGGAAATATCATTGCCGCGTAACAGCGCGACATGAACCGCAAGCTCCTGCCGCCGCTCCTTCTCCCTGTCGTGCTGTCCGATGCCGCCTGTACCAAGCCCGGCAGCACGCCCCCGGCCGCACCCAGTGACGTCGCCGCAGCTCCGGCCAGGAACTATACCGTAGAAGAAGACAGGGCCCACTGCGGCCAGCTCGCGGGCCGTTCATGACACGCCCGGTCATGACACGCTGAGGTCGGCCCCGGTCAGCCGGCGATAGGCTTCGAGATAGCGCTGGCTGGTGGCCTCGACCACTTCCGGCGGCAGCCGGGGCGGCGGCGCCTCGCCGTTCCAGCGGCCGGCGTGGCGCTCGACATCGAGCCAGTCGCGCAGCGGCTGCTTGTCGAAGCTGGGCTGCGGCCTGCCTTCGGCATAGCCGTCGAGCGGCCAGAAGCGCGAGCTGTCCGGCGTCATCACCTCGTCGATCAGCAGGATCTCGCCCGACGCGGTGCGGCCGAACTCGAACTTGGTGTCGGCGATGATGATGCCGTTCTTCAGGGCGACGTCGCGGCCGCGCGTGTAGACCAGACGCGTCAGCCGCTCGAGCTCGGCGGTGACGTCGGCGCCCAGCACCTTCTTCATCTGCGAGATCGTGATGTTCTCGTCGTGGCCGCTCTCGGCCTTGGTCGCGGGGCTGAAGATCGGCGGATCGAGCCGGCCGCTTTCCTTGAGGCCCTTGGGCAGCGTCTCGCCGGCCAGCGTGCCGTCCTTGGCATATTCCCGCCACGCCGAGCCGGTGATGTAGCCGCGGAGGACGCACTCGATCGGAAACACCGTGCCGCGCCGGCAGAGCATCGCCCTGCCGGCGATCGCCGCGCGATGTGGCTTGAGCGCCGGCACCGATGCCGCGATCTCGTCGGCATCGGCGGAGATCATGTGATGTCTCACGAGGTCGCCCAGCTGCCGGAACCACCAGGCGCTGACCTGCGTCAGCACCGCGCCCTTCTTCGGGATCGGTTCGGCCATCACCACGTCGTAGGCACTGACCCGGTCGGTCGCCACCAGCAGCAGCCGGTCGGCATCGACGGCGTAGACGTCACGCACCTTGCCCCGCGCGATCCGCTCCAGGGGCAGATCGCTGGTCGTCATCAACACCATGCTATTTCTCGTTCTTCATCTCGTGGAACACTTCCTTGGCGATCAGCAGCGCCTCGCGCACCGACGGCAGGCCGGTATAGCCGCAGAGATGCATCAGTGCCTCGCTGAGCTCGTCCTCGGTCCAGCCCTGGTTCCGCGCCATGCGCAGGTGGATCGCCAGTTCCGGCCAGCGCGCCTGGGACGTGTCGGAGATGACGCAGATCAGCGCCCGCGTCTTCATGTCGAGGCCGGGACGCGACCACAGCATGCCGAACACCGCCTCGCGGGCGTAATCGCCGAACTTCTGCATCATCGGATCGTCGTAGACGCTCTTGTTCATCTTGTCGGCGTAGGCCTCGCCCATCAGCTTGCGGCGGATCTCGGTGCCCTTCTTGTAGTTCTCGCTCTCGGCCATTTCTTCCTCCTTCTGCAATCAGAACTGCAGCGTCCCGGAATTCGCGTGTAGGATCAATCGTTCACACGGGAAAAGACGAGGCTTCGCCGGCATGACGGGCAGCAATTCCGCAAATGCACCGGTCGGCCGGACGCGCACTGCCGCTCTCACCCTGGCAGCACTCGGCATCGTCTTCGGCGATATCGGCACCAGCCCGCTTTATACGGTCCAGACCTGCTTCAGCGACTATACCGGGCTGAAGCCGACGCCCGAGAACGTGCTCGGCATGCTGTCGCTGATCACCTGGGCGCTGATCATCGTCGTCACCCTGAAATACGTCGTGGTGGTGATGCGGGCCGGCAACCACGGCGAGGGCGGCGTGCTGGCGCTGATGGCGCTGGTCGCGCAGGAGCCGGGCATCTCCGAAAGGCGGCGGCGGATCTACATGATGCTGGGCATCGCGGGCGCGGCGCTGTTCTACGGCGACTGCCTGCTGACGCCGGCGATCTCGGTGCTGAGCGCGGTCGAGGGCCTGAACGTCGCCACATCCGCCTTCGCCGACCTGGTCGTGCCGATCTCGATCGGCTTGATCGTGGGGCTGTTCGCCGCGCAACGCTTCGGCACCGGCGGTGTCGGCCGCCTGTTCGGACCGATCATGCTGCTATGGTTCCTGGCCCTTTTCGCGCTGGGCATCGTCCATGTCGTCCATCATCCGAAAGTGCTGGCCGCTCTCTCGCCCCTGCAGGCCTTCGAGTTCGCGCTGAACCACAAGGTCGTGGCGTTCGTGTCGATGGGCGCGGTGACGCTGGCCTTCACCGGCGCCGAGGCGCTCTACGCCGACATGGGCCATTTCGGCCGCCTGCCGATTCGCATCGCCTGGCTCGGGCTGGTGTTTCCGGCGTTGCTCGTCAACTACTACGGCCAGGGCGCCCTGCTGCTGGACGATCCCTCGGCGCTCGCCAATCCGTTCTTCCGGCTGGCGCCCGGCTGGGCGCTCTATCCGCTGGTGGTGCTAGCGACGGCGGCGACCGTCATCGCCTCGCAGGCCACCATCTCCGGCGCCTTCTCGATGGCCCAGCAGGCCGCCCTCCTCGGTCTCAGCCCGCGCGTGAAAATCCAGCACACGTCGGCCGAGGAGTACGGCCAGATCTACGTGCCGTCGGTGAACTGGCTGCAGATGATGGGCGTCGTGGCCCTCATCCTGGGCTTCGGGACGTCCACCAGCATCGCCTCGGCCTACGGCATCGCCGTCACCGGCACGATGCTGGTGACCAGCATCCTGGTCCTCGGCCTGGCGCGGCGGACGTGGAAATGGGGCTGGCCGGCCTCGATCCTGGTCTTCGGCTGCTTCCTTACCGTGGATGTCACACTGTTCTCGTCCAACATGCTGAAGTTCCTGCACGGCGGCTGGGTGCCGCTGGCGATCGCCGCGGTGATCTTCATCTGCATGTGGACGTGGCTGCAGGGCCGCCTGGCCGTCTCGGCACGCGAGAAGGAAAGAACCGTACCGATCGATGACCTGCTGAAGGGCTTCAACACCAGCGGCTGGCACCGCGCCACCGGCACGGCGGTCTATTTCACGGCTTTCTCCGACAATGCCTCGAACTGCATGCGGCGCAACCTCACGCACAACGAGGCCCTGCACGAGAACGTCGTCCTGCTCACCATCCACACCGCCGGCGAGCCCTTCGTCGCGCCCGGGATGCGCCGCGAAGTGGCCGACCTCGGCAACGGCATCCATCGCGTATTGCTGCGCTACGGTTTCATGGAGAGGCCCGACGTCGCACGCGACATCGCGGGCCTCGCCGACAGCGGCATTCCCGTCGACCCGATGCACACGTCCTACTTCATCGGCCGCAACACCCTCGTCGGCAGCGAGCATCCGTTGATGCCGCGCTGGCAGCAGAAGCTCTTCCTGATGCTGGCCCGATTTGCCACCAGTCCCGGCGACTTCTTCGGCCTGCCGGTCAATCGCGTGGTCGAACTCGGCGGGCGCCTCGAGATCTGATCTCGGAGGCGGCCGTCTACCACTCGGTGCAACCGAACTTTAGCAGGTTGCCGTGCGGATCGTGGATGTAGAATTCCTTCATGTTCCACGGCCGCACCTCGAAGGGTGACAGGCGCGGCACGCGATTCTGCGTGAACTCCTGGAACAGCGCCGGCACCTGGCCGCCGCGTATGTAGCAGGATGTGTTCTCGGGAAACTGACGTTGGTCGGTCTTCCAGAAATGCAGTTCGATGTCGTCGCGCTTGACGATCAGATAGTGAGGCTCCTCGTAACCGACGGAGAAGCCGAGCTGCCAGACATAAAAATCTCGTGTCTCGGAAATGTCGAGCGACGCCAGGACCGGAATGCCGCGCGCCTGATCGGGCGTCATGCATCGAAGCCCGTGAGGGCGACCGCATCGCCCTTTGCCGGCTGGATACCCGACGACAGAAAGTGGGCGAGACGGGCGAAGATGCGGCCCGCCTCGGCGCAGCCGACGTCCTGCGCCACTGCTTCGGCGGCGATGTTGAGCAGCGCATTGCCGGCGAGATCCCGGCACTGCAACGGCAAGGCCTCGACCGCCTCCGTGATCAGACGCATGGCGAGATGCAGGTCGTCGATGCGGCCAGGGGTGCGGCCAGGGGGTGCGACCGGGAACACGGGCCATCATGGTCAGTTGAGCCGCGCGCCGGCCGTGCCCGCTGCCGGTGCAAGCCGCAACCCCGCGCTCGAGAGCGCAACGGCGAAAGCCTTCAGCCGGATCGCAGCGACACGCGAGGCGGTCGGCGCCATCATCAGGTCGAGCGACGCCAGCATCGGCCCGTCGAGATCGCCCTGCGCCAGGCCGCAGAGGGCAACCAGCGTCGCCTCGTCATGACTCACCTTCGAGCAGGTCGGCAGGTGAATTTCCATGGCCCGCCGGGCGCCGAACAGAAACGCATCCATGGCGATGGCAAAGTCGGGAAGCACCTCCAGAAGCCCGGCCATCTGGAAGCCGCGATGGAGCGTCGATCCCTCCGCCGGCAATGCCCGGTCCTGTTGCCACTGGCGGAGCGCCCAGAGCACGAAGCGCTCGCCGATCGGCAGATTACAGGCGCAAGCGGGCCGGCCACAGCCCGGCTTGGGAGTTGCCTGGAGAGCGTTAAGTCTTTGTTCCGATGAGCTTTCCATGACCTCTCCAACGTTAGTCAGGCGTTGACAGTGCCACATAGTCTATGCAATTGAGAGTCAGTCGCAATCACAAACATCCGGGGGGGAGGTGAGAAGCGCATGAACCAGCCACCGCGCGCTGCGCGGGCGAGTGACGTGGAAGCCGAAAGGCCGGATCCCACGCCGAGTGTCGACAGCGTCACGCTGATGGGCGGGCGGCGCGAGTTGATCATCCGGCACGGCGCCGACGCCTACCGGCTAAGAGTCACCGCTTCCAACAAGTTGATTCTCACCAAGTAATCGAGACCCCGGGGAGCCATCCCTCCTCGGTCAAACTGCCCAGCCAGCCGGCCGTGAGGCCACTGCCAGCCAGGCGTCCTTTTCGTCTTTGGGGGACCTGGTAATGAAAACCCGTTCACTTCTCTATGCACTACTGGCGACAACGACGATCGGCGGGACGATCGGCGGCATGGTCGCAGCACCAGCATTTGCGCAAACACCACCTGTCTCGACACCACCCGCTTCGACGCCGCCCGCCGCGGCATCGGATCCGTACGCGACGCCCATTGGCGTTCCCACGCAGCTCGACGCCGTGACCACGGCGGCGACGCGCAACAGGCGACCGCTCGACGAGGTGCCGGCCACCGTCTCGGTGATCACGACCGAGGACATCGAACGCGAGAACATGCAGGACGTTCGCGACCTCGTGCGCAACGAACCCGGCGTCACCGTCGGCAACAATCCCAATCGCGCCGGCTTCCAGAACTTCCTGATCCGCGGCATCGGCGGCAACCGCGTGCTGGTCATCGTCGACGGCATGCGCGTGCCCGACTTCCCGGAATCCAACATGGGCGCCGGCACCTACAGCCGCGAACAGCCCGACCTCGAGGACATCAAGCGCGTGGAAATCATCCGCGGGCCGGCCTCGGCCCTCTACGGCTCCGACGCGATCGGCGGCGTGGTGGCCTACACCACCAAGGACCCGGGCGAATATCTCAGGGAAGGCCAGAACGCCTACGGCAGCATCAAGAGCGCCTACAGCGGTGCCAACCAGATGTTCGCCGAGACCTTCACCGGCGCGGTAAAGACCGGCAATCTCGAGTTCCTCGGCATCTACACCCGCCGCGACGGCCAACAGTACACCCCGGCGCAATCCTCGCTCGGCCCCAATCCGACGACCTGGTTCAACAACGACTTCCTGGCCAAGATCGTGCTCAGGCTGACCGAGGTCGACACGATCCGCATCACCGGCGGCTACACCCAGGGCCAGCAGACCACCCAAGGGCTGTCGGGCGTCGGCGTCTTCCCAAGCCTGTTCACGCGCGTCTACGACGAATGGGGCAAGGACTACACCAACACCTACCGCCTGAGCGGACAGTATGAGCGTACGGCGCCGATCGGCTTCGTCGATCGCCTCAGCCTTCTCCTCTACTACAACAACGTCACCACGCAGGCCGATACCTATACGCTGCGCGGCGCCACCCTGGGCATCATCCCGACCAACGCACGGGCGTCGTCATTCCTCTTCAACCAGTCGGTCTCCGGCGCCGAGCTGCAGATGAACACCGACGCGACGCTCTTCGGATTGCGCAATTTCCTGACGTATGGATTGAGCTTCACCTATACGGACACGACCCGGCCGCGCAACCGCGCGCAGATCACCCTGGCGACCGGTGCCACCACCCAGGTGGTGGGCGGCGAGACCTATCCCAACAAGAACTTCCCCGACACCACCACCGTCCAGGGCGGCGCCTACATCCAGGACGAGATCACCGCGTACGACGGCAAGCTCGTCGTCACGCCGGCGGTACGGCTCGACTACTACAGCCTGACTCCGAGCCCCGACAAATACTTCTGGAATTCGACCGGCGCCTCGCTCGGCATCGTCCCGAGCGCCAGCACGTACGTCTCGGCGTCGCCCAAGCTCGGCGTCCTCTATCACTTCACCGACAGGTACTCGAGCTACTTCCAGTACGCGACCGGCTTCCGCGCGCCGCCCTACGACAACGCCAACTTCGGCTTCACCAACACCGCGTCGTTCTACCAGATTCTGCCTAATGCCAACCTGAAGCCGGAGACGGCGAACAGCTTCGAAGTAGGCTTTCGCGGCAAGTATCCCACCGGGTCGAGCTGGCAGCTCACCGGCTTCTACAACATGTACAACAACTTCATCGAGACGGTGGTCGTCAACCAGGTCGGACCCGTCACCCAGTACCAGTACGTCAATCTGACCAACGTCACGATCTGGGGCGTCGAGGCGCGCGGCGAATATCGCTTCACGCCCGACTGGGCCGTTCTCGGCTGGACGGCCTTCGCCCAGGGCACCGACCAGCGGACCGGCCTGCCGGTCGATTCGGTCAGCCCGTGGGCGTCGCAGGCGCGGATTCGTTACGGCGGCGAAACCGGCGTCAACGCCCAGCTCATCGGTACGATGGTCGCGCAGCACAACATGGTGAGCAACCCGAACTACTTCCAGACGCCGGCTTACTTCAATCTCGATGCCACCGTCGGCTACACTTTCGGCAACCACATCAAGTTCAATGCCGGCGTGTTCAACGTCACCAGCGCGAAGTACTGGAACTCCGCCGACGTGATCGGCATCCAGACCACCAACCGGCAGCTCGACCTCTACGCCCAGCCCGCGCGCTATTTCGGCGCCAACCTCACGGCAAGATGGTAGTCCCGGCAGCCCTCTCTGCCGGACGGCTGCCGGCGCCATCGGCACGCGTACCCCGCGTGCCGATGGCGTTGTCGTTGACGCTGCATGGGCTTGCCGTTCTTCCGCTTTTCCTGATCGCCGGAACCCTGGGCAGCACGTCCCAGGAACCTGCACTTATCGTCGAATTCGCCGTTGCCGCACCGACCGTGGGCCCCGACGCCGAGCCCGACGGCGCGGTTGCGGACCTGCCGTCCCCCCCGGAGCCACCACTTCCCACGCCCATGGAAATGGCAGCGCAGCCACCCGAGCCACAGCCGCCGGCCGAGACGCCACCGCCGGAGGCGACGCCGCCGGCCGAGATCGCCGTCGATCTTCCCCCGCCCGAGGATCCCCCGCCACTCAACATGGCGGACCTGAAGCCCGCCGAGCCGCCCAAAGCGAAACCGGCACCCAAGGCCGCAGCGTCGCGCCCGGCCGCGAAGCCCGCCGCGGTTGCGCATGCCGCGACAGCGCCTGATACGGGAAACGCAGCGGTCACCCAGCAGGCAACCGCCGCCCCCGCCGATGTGATCGTGTTCGAAGGCAGGCCGCGCTATCGCGTGCCGCCCAAACCAGCCGTCTACCCCGCTCGGGCCATCGAACTTGGCCAGCAAGGCGAGGTCCTGATCCGCGTGCGCCTCGACCTCGACGGGTCGGCGGCCGAGATCAAGCTATGGCGCACCAGCGGCTTCGACATTCTCGACCGCTCGGCGCTCGCTGCCGTTCGCGGCTGGCACTTCCACCCGGCAATGCGTGGCGGCCATCCCGTCGCAGCCTGGGTCGAAATTCCCGTTCGTTTCCACCTACGTTGAAAAGGAGACTCTCATGCTCTCGACATCGAACGGCGATCTTGCCGCCCGCTGGACACAGCTGCGCGGCGAACGGCCGACACTGCGCATTCGCGATGCCGCCACGACGCTGGGCGTCAGCGAAGCCGAGCTGGTAGCCTTGGGTATCGGGCGGACGGCAACGGCGCTCACGGCGGACTGGCGCGCAATTCTCAATGAATTGCCTTCCGTCGGCCGAGTCATGTGCCTGACGCGCAACGACCATTGCGTCCACGAGCGTCACGGCCGCTTCGAGGATGTCTCGGTGAGCGGTCCGCACGGGCTGGTGCTCGGCCCCGACATCGACCTCCGCCTGTTTCTGTCCAATTGGATCTACGGCTTCGCCGTCCGCGAACCGTTGAAGGAGGGCGAGCGGCTCAGCTTGCAGTTCTTCGACGCTTCGGGCGAGGCCGTGCACAAAATCTATGCCATCGACGAGACCGACCGGACGGCCTTCGATGCATTGGTCGACCGCCATCGCGCCGAGGCGCCAGCCGCAATGGTCACCGCACCTTCAAAGCCCGACGCCACCGACCGCCTCGATGCCGAGATCGACCAGGAAGGTCTGCGCGCGGCGTGGCGGGCAATGAAGGATACGCATGAATTCTTCGGCATGCTGGGCAA
The DNA here is from genome assembly GCA_029946105.1 of Reyranella sp. GTDB lineage: Bacteria > Pseudomonadota > Alphaproteobacteria > Reyranellales > Reyranellaceae > Reyranella. The sequence goes on from JAQSDW010000235.1 coordinate 11,986, forward strand.
GTTCAAAGTCGGGCGTGTGCAGGCGCTGCGCCTGGTCGGCCAGGAACTCGCCCGCGAGCTACCGGCGCGCGCGCTCCGCTCGGCGATGGAGGCCGCTGCCGCGGATGGAACGCCGATCATGATCTTCGTCGGCAACCGCGGCTGCATCCAGATCCACACCGGGCCGGTCAAGCGGCTGGTCGAGACGCACGGCTGGTTCAACATCCTCGACCCCGCCTTCAACCTGCATCTGCGCGATCAGGGCGTGGTGCGTGTCTTCTCGGTGCGCAAGCCGACGGAGGACGGCATCGTCACTTCGATCGAGGCCTTCGACGATCGCGACCGCAACATCCTGCTGATGTTCGGCGAGCGTAAACCCGGCAAGCCCGAACTCGAGTCCTGGCGCGCGCTGGTGGCGCGCATCGAGAAGCAGGTGACTTCCTGATGAAGCGCCGCTTTGTCTTCTCACTCGGCCTGGGAGCCGCGGTCGCGGTGTCCGTGCCGGTCCAGGCTCAGACGCCACCCCGTATCGTATCGGTCGGCAGCGCCCTCACCGAGATCGTCTATGCGTTGGGTGCCGAGAGCCTGCTGGTCGGCGTCGATACCACCAGCATGTATCCGGCAGCTGCAAAAGTCCTGCCACAGGTGGGTTACATGCGGGCGTTGTCGGCGGAAGGCGTGCTGTCGCTGAAACCCACGCTGGTGATCGCCACGACGGCAGCAGGCCCGACCGCGACGCTAGACCAGCTACGCGCGACGGGCGTCGAGGTTGTCGTCCTGCCCGATCACTACGACTACGACAGTGTGATCGACAAGATCGCGGCGGTTGGGCGCGTGACGGGCAAACAGGCGGAGGCCGAAGCAATGATCGCGCGCGGTCGCACCGACATGGCCGAGCTGGCGAAGCGGCTCTCCACCGCAACCGTCAAGCCGCGCGTGCTGTTCCTGCTGTCGATGGGCGGCGGCGCGCCCCAGGCTGCAGGCCGCGACACGGCGGCCGACGGCATCATTCGTCTCGCTGGCGGCACCAATGCAATCGACGGCTATGCAGGCTACCGCCCATTGACCCCGGAGGCGGTCATCGCGTCCCGTGCGGACGTCGTGCTGGTCACGCAGCAGACGGTGCAGGCCATGGGTGGCATCGAGGCCGTCCTCAACCAGCCGGCGCTGCGCCAGACGCCGGCCGGCCGATCCGGCAAAGTGCTGCAGTTCGACACGTTGCTGCTGCTGGGGTTCGGTCCGCGCACGCCGCAGGCCGCCGAGGAACTGGCGATGGCGCTCCATCCCAATCTCGCTCGCGCACCGTGATGGCGCCGGCGCTGCATCGGACACTCCCGCTTTTTGCCCTCGCCGCAGCGGCGAGCGTGGTGAGCGCGCTTTGCATCGGCGCATTCCCCGTCAGTTTCGACCAGCTCCTGTCAGCCGTCGGGCTGTCGAGCGCGCCGCTCGACGACACGACGGCTGCGGTGCTCTACGCCATCCGCGCACCCCGCGTGATCGCGGCCTTCGCCGTGGGCGCGGCACTCGCCGCCGGGGGCGCTGCGATGCAGAGCCTGTTCCGCAATCCGCTCGCCGACCCCGGCCTGCTCGGCGTCTCGAGCGGCGCGGCGCTTGCCGCCGTGTCGGTGATCGTCCTGGGCGAGAAGGCGTTCCACCTCGTGCCACCGGGGCTCCGGCCCTGGTGTTTGCCGGCGGCCGCGTTCCTCGGCGGTCTCGCCGCCACGGTCGTCGTCTATCGCATCGCCGCGCGCGAAGGCGTCACGCTGGTCGGCACGCTTCTGCTGGCTGGCATCGCCATCAACGCAGTGGCCTCGGCCGGCATCGGCATGCTGGTGTTCGTCGCCGACGAACAGCAGCTGCGCACCCTGATCTTCTGGACGATGGGCGGCTTCGGCGCCGTGACATGGGTGGCCATCGCACCCGCCCTTGTCGTGCTGGCCATCAGCATTCCGACGCTGCTGCCTGTCGCGCATCTGCTCGATGCCCTGGCGCTGGGCGAACGCGAGGCCGGCCATGTCGGCGTCGACGTCGAACGGCTGAAGCGCCGCCTGGTGGCGCAGGTCGCCCTTGCGGTTGGCGCCAGCGTGGCGATCTCGGGCATCGTGGGCTTCGTCGGCCTGATCGCGCCGCACATCGTGCGCCTGCTGCTGGGCCCGGCCCACCGTACCTTGCTGCCGGCCGCCGCCTTGTTCGGCGGCGCCTTCCTCGTGCTGGCCGATGCTCTTGCCCGTACCATGGTGACGCCGGCCGAACTGCCGATCGGTATCCTGACGGCACTGGTGGGAGGACCATTTTTCCTGTGGTTGCTCGCAAGTCGCGCTGCGCGGGGGAACCTGTGAGTTCACTGCAAGCCATCGGGGTCGAAGTCCGGGTCCGCGACAAGGTGCTCGTCGAAGACATCTCGCTCGACGTCACGCCGGGCGAATTCATTGCCGTCATCGGCCCCAACGGCGCCGGCAAGAGTACGCTGCTGGGAGCCTTGGCCGGTGACCGCCCCCTCGCCGCCGGCCAAGTCCTCCTCGCTGGCAAGCCGCTCGCGCACTGGAAGAAGGCAGAGCTCGCGCATCGGCGTGCCGTATTGCCCCAACATTCGACGGTGGCCTTCGACTTCACCGGCCGCCAGATCGCCGAACTGGGCCTGCTCGCCCATCGCTCCCGCTTGTCCGATCGCCAGATCGGCGCGCTGGCGGAACAGGCTCTGGCCGAGACCGAGGCGTTGGCCTTCGCCGAGCGGCCCTATGCCGTCCTGTCGGGTGGCGAACGCCAACGGGTCCAACTGGCCCGCGTCCTGGCGCAGTGCGACGCCAATCCGGAACGCCTGCCTTTCCTGCTGCTCGACGAGCCGATCACCGGCCTCGACCTCTCCCACCAGCATGCCGCCCTGGCCAGCGCCCGCCGCCGGACCGACCGGGGCCTGGGCGTCCTGGCCGTCCTGCACGATCTCAATATGGCGGCGCGCTACGCCGACCGGGTGGCCATCATCGAGGCCGGCCACCTGACGGCGTTGGGTCCGACCCGGAAAACCCTCGATCCGGACCGGCTATCGGCTGTTTTCGCCACGCCCATCGTGCGATTGGAGGCGGCCGGAGCCATGGCCTTCCTGAGTCCGGGCGGAAACATCGCACCTCGGACATAAACCCGCCGGAATCGACGCCTGATATGCTGCCGTAGGACAGTAACCAGCGGCATAAAATGGGCGAACGCCCCACCTTGATCCTGACCACGCGGCTGGGTGTACGACCACTCGGCGTGCGCGGCGATCCACTGCATGCCGTGGCGGGCCAGCTGCTGTCCGTGATCCGCCGCCGCCTGGGCGACGGCCCCGCCGACCTGCTGGCCGACCCGCAACTGCGCGAATCGGATGACGGCATCGACTGGTATGCCGCGCGCACCGGCGAAGTGCATCGCCTTGCCGAGCTGGGCGAGGGTGAACGCGCCACGGTGCTGCAGACCGTCGAGGCCCATCTCGCGGCCATCCGCGCGCTCGGCGCGCAACTCCAGACATCAGGTGCGAGCGAGGAAGCACGCCTCATCGGCCGCTCGCTCGAACTCGCGACAGCCCGCCCCTCCGACGATTTCATCTACGTCGTCGATGGCCAGCCGGTCATCGTCGCCTGGGGCTACGAAGCCGACGCCGCCCAAAGCCTGCAGACGTTCACCTCGCCGCCCGTATCCCAGGCGGCCCGACCGCTCGCCACCTTCGCCAGCGTCCCCATGGTCGCCTTGCCCGCGCGCGGCGGCTGGGCGCGTTGGCTGAGCGCCTTGTTGTTCGGCCTCCTTCTTCTGTTGCTGCTGCTGATCACCTCGTGGCTGCTGCGCGCCTGCAGCCCGGTCGACCCAACTCTGAACGTCGCGACGTTCGAAACCCCGGCACCGCCCGCGCCCGAAGCGCCACCCGATCCGACGCCGCTGCTGAAAGCATCGCTCGACGAAGCTGAAGGCGATGACAAGCGACTCAAGGTCGAACTCGCGGCGCTCCAGAACGATCTCAAGACCAAACTGGACCAATGCAAGCCGGTCGAACTGCCCAAACCACCGCCGCCGCCACCGCCTCAGGTTGCCGCCAAGCCTGCGCCGGCCCCCGCGCCACCGCCGCCACCTGCGGCACCGCCTGTCAGCCGGCCACCGCCGGGCCAATTGCCGTGCAACTGGGCGGGCGATTCCGGCGGCGAGGGCATAACGCGCAACAAACACTATCTGGGTGACAAGCCTGGTTTCGTCGCGATCAACTACAATCTGTATGTTCGGCCAGACGATATTAAGGTGGTCTATCGTGGTCAGGTGCTTACCGGCACCGGCGGGCCGCGCAGCGGCCGCGGCGGGTTCGGCTTTGATTGGAAGCCGGTCGGCGGGGATTATTCGGTCGATGTCATCGTAACAGGAGAGATGCTGGGCACGCGCTGGAACTACGCCATGCAGTGCCCGCGCTGAGGAACAGAAATGGCCGCAGGTCCGCTTCTCGTAAGTGAACCGCTCCAGCGCTATCGCGCGCTGGGATTGGCGGGCGATCCCGTTTGGCGCGCCGCCGGTCAGCTGCGCACGGCCATCGCCGCGCGGCTGTCGCGCGAGCACGCCGATCTGTTGGCGATCCCCGAGGTCGACCCCACGGGGAGGCGCATCGACTGGTACGCTCCTTTCGACGGCGAGAGCCGCCGCCTCGGCGAAATCGGCGACGCCGAGCGCGCACAGCTGCTCGACAAGGTACAACGCCTGCACAGCGACCTCGCACGCCTGGCCGACACGATGGAAGCGCCGGAGCGCTCGAGTGCCGAGCGAAACTTCGCGCGCCTGCTGCGCCACGCACTCACCGCACCCGGCGAGGAAACGCTCTACGTCGTCGACGGCAAGCCGGTCATGACGTTCTGGGGCTTCACCGCCGATGCCAGCCTGCCCGGCGCCTTTCTCGCCAGCCCGCCCGTGCCGGCGCCCTCCATTGCGCGACCGGAAGCCATCATGGCCTCCGCGCCTGCCCTTGCGATTGCGGCGCCGCGGACGACCTGGTGGCAATGGCTGCTGCTGGCGCTGCTCCTTCTGCTGATGCTGGTGCTGCTCGCCTGGCTGGTGCGACCCTATCTGCCGCACCTGGAACCCTATCTTGAAGCCGAAGCCCGCGAGCGTGCGCTCAGCCTCGCCGTTCGCCGTCCGCTGGAACTGCAGCAGACGCGCGCCAGCACGCTGGAGCAGGACAATGAGAACCTGCGGCTCGAATTGGCGCGACTGACCGACGAACTGTCGCGACGCGGCGGCGATTGCGCGGCGGGGATCATCGGTCCCGGCGGCGTGATCGTGGGAGCCGTGCCCGGGGTGCCGATCGAGCGCGGCGCTGCGCCGGAACCAACGCCGGGACCGGGCGTTACTGTAGCGGACAAGGCCGACAACAAGAGCGATGCAAAGGGCCCGGACGATCAGGCCAAGGACAAAAGCCTCGGCGCGCAGAACGACCCGAAGAACGATCCCAAGAAGGATGAACCCAAGCCGATGGTCGTACCGCCGGAAGCCAAGCAGAAGCAGGATCTCGCCTTCCTGAAGGGCGACTGGCGTTCACGCACCGGCTTGGCCACGGCAAGCGGCGAGAAAGACCTGCGCCCCAGCTATACGCTGGACGACAAGGGCAAGGGCAAGGTGAGCTTCGTGCAGAAGAACGGCGCTGCCTGCGAGGCCCCGGCCGAAGCACGCTGGGACAATGGCAAGCTGGTGATCGAGGAGAAGTCCAATCCCAAGTGCACCGATGGCAAGACCTACGCCCGCAACACGGTCAATTGCGAGGTTGACGCCGCTGGCGTGGCCCAGTGCAAGGGCAGCCAGCCCGGCGACCAGCGCAGCTATAAGGTGCAGATCGGCCGCTGAGTCCGTAAACTGGACCGAGAGCCGAAAAAACATGACATGAGCGACCTTGCCCGCCTCCCGAGCTACCCAAGCCCGACGACTCTGATCGCCCGCTCCGGCATTCAGTTCCTCGATTTCGGCTTCGACCCCGTGCGCCTCAAGGTGCGCGAATGGGGTTTCCATGACGCGGCGGCCAGCAAGGAAGTCGACGATCTGGTGCAGCTCGATTTCGACGAGGGTCGTGGCCAATACGAGGTCGTCGAGGCCGGGCGCCGTCGCGCCGCCGAACCGAACCTCGTGGTGACGGCGAAGGACGCCTTGGCGCCCTTTCTCGACAAGTGGGTGCCGGTGCCGTTTCTGCAGGTCCGGCCCAACGGTCAGTTCCGCGAAGGTCCGGCCGACTGGGCCCGCGTGCGCGTGGTCGATCTCGAGGCTCGCTATGGCGCCGGCTACCGCGACGAACAGGGTAACCGTTATCGCGCCGTTCTGGCCTTCGACACCGGCCTGATCGCCGAAGCCGAGGGTCGCGCCTATCTCGCCCCCTCGCCCAAGGATGTAACCTCGGGCGCGCTGTTCGCCTTGGCGCCGCAGCAGCGCGCCAACCACTGGCTGCTGCGCCAGAGCTGGATGAGCCAATGGCTGGAGGAGCTGTTCCGCGAACTGCATCCGCGCGCGACGCTCGAGGAGGTCGAGGGCGACATCAAGCAGAAGCCGCAGGAAGCGAGCGCACGCTACCTTGCCTTCCTGGGTCTCCTGGCCGCCGCGGCGCATTTCCCACCGATCAAGCTGGTAGGTGACGCCGAACGCCCGGGCCGCGGCGCGATCGAGGTCGACCTCGTGCTCGACGTCGGCAACTCGCGAACCTGCGGCCTCTTGATCGAGGCGTCGGGAGATCTCGGCGTCAACCTGAACGATTCCTACGAACTGGCATTGCGCGATCTTTCGCACCCCGAGAACGTGTTCACCAAGCCGTTCGAATCGCGCGTCGAGTTCGCCCAGGCCTGGTTCGGCAAGAACCACTTGTCGCGCCTGGGTGGCCGCGCCGATGCCTTCGTCTGGCCGACCATGACCAGGGTCGGTCCCGAAGCGACGCGTCTCGCCGCGCGCCGGCGCGGCACCGAGGGCAACACTGGCATGTCGAGCCCCAAGCGCTATCTGTGGGACGAGGAGCCGCAGACCCGCGAATGGCGCTTCAACGTCGCCTACGCCCAGGACCAGACGCCGATGCCGGCCGCTGCCGGGCCGATGGCGCAGCTCGTGAACCAGAAGGGCGAGCCGCTGCATCTGATCGACGCCGACGCCGATTCGGCCGACCACCTGCCGGTGTTCGAGCCGCTCTATTCGCGCTCGTCGGTGATGACCTTCGTGTTGTCCGAAGTCTTGCTTCAGGCACTCACCCTGATGAACTCGCCGCAGCAGCGCGGCCGCCGCGCCCATGCCGAGACGCCGCGCCGCCTGCGCCGCATCGTGCTCACGCTGCCGACCGGCATGCCGCTGGCCGAACGCCTGATCTTCCGCAAGCGCGCCGAAGCCGCGCGCGACCTCGTCTGGATGATGATGGGCTGGAAGCTCGACGATCCCGCAGCACCGGCGCCACGCGTGCTGACCGACTGGGACGAGGCGAGCTGCACCCAGCTCGTCTATCTCTACACCGAGGTCGCCCGTAATTTCGGCGGTGATGCCCGCCGCTTCTTCCAGATCGCCCGCAAGCCGCGCGGCCGGCCGGCCGAGGACGTCCTCAACATCGCCAGTATCGATGTCGGTGGCGGCACGACCGACCTCATCATCAATTCCTACCGCCTGGAAGGCGCCGGCACCTCGGTGACGCTGCTGCCGGAGCAGAAGTTCCGCGAGGGTTTCAACGTGGCGGGCGACGACATCCTGCTGCGCGTCGTGCAGGGCCACATCCTGCCGCCGATCGAGGCCGCACTGCGTGCCGCCGGTATCGCCAACCCTGCCGACCTCATGGCCGAGCTGGTGGGCGGCGATCGCGGCGGTGAGGACGTCATCCATCGTAACCTGCGCCAGCAGTTCGCGCTCCAGATCGCCCATCCGGTGGCGCTGGAATTCCTGCGCGCCGCCGAGACCTATGACCCCACTTCGGGCGTCGTGGCCGCTGAACCCAGGCCCTACGAGTCGTTCTTCGCCGAAGGCGCCAAGCCGTCGACCGAGGTGGTGACCTTCGTCAACGACGCGGCGCGCAAGCGCGGCGCCAGGGATTTCGACCTCCGGGCCGTCGTCTTCCCGGTCGATCTTCCGAACCTCGACAAGACGGTGAGGGCCGAGATGGCGCGCGTGCTGGCGCCGCTCGCCGAGATCGTGCACGCCTATGATTGCGACATCCTGCTGCTTTCTGGCCGGCCCTCGCGCCTGCCCGGCATCCGCTCTCTGGTGATGGAGCTTCTGCCGCTGCCGCCCGAGCGCGTGATCTCGCTGCACGAGTATCGCGTCGGCGCCTGGTATCCGTTCCGTGACGCCCGCCTCAGGGTCGAGGATCCCAAGACAACCGTCGCCGTCGGCGCGATGATCGCCGCACTCGCCCAGTCGCAGCTTCCCGACTTCTCGTTCCGTTCCGACCTGCTGAAATCCAAGAGCATCGCCAAGTTCATCGGCAAGCTCGACGGTGGCGGACGGCTGCAGAAGGAAGATCTGGTCTATCGCGACGTCGATCTCGACAACCGCGACTACGAGCTGCCCGAAATCGGCTTCGAGTTCCGCGGCCCCATGTGGCTGGGCGCGCGCCAGCTCGATCTCGCGCGTTGGCCAGCAGCGCGGCTCTACGCCCTCGAATTCGCCAAGCCGGAATATGCCGAGCGCCATGCCCGTGAGACGCCGTTCAACATCGCGCTCGCCCGGGTGAAACCCAAGGACAAGGATTCGGGAGACGTCGAGCGCTTCCGCCTGCGCCAGATCACCAACCGCGACGGCCGCGCCGTGGCGCTCGATCGCCTGACGCTCCGCCTGCAGACACTCCCGCGCCGTGAGGGCTACTGGCTCGACACGGGCATGCTGAAGACCGGTTAGGGAACTCCAGAAAGATCATGGACACCGTCGATCTCAAGCTGGCCCAGGATTGCGAATCGCTGGCAGTCGCCGCAGGCGAGGGCGTGAATTGGCTGAAGACGGCTGCCGCGCAGTCGCCGACCGTCGCCCAGCAGGCGCCGTCGCTGGTCAGCGAGCTGCAGAAGGTCCGCAACCAGAGCCGCAAGCTGGCCCGCGCCGCCCGCCGACGCATGTGCGTCGGCGTATTTGGCCCCAGCCAGGCCGGCAAGTCCTACCTGGTCTCGATCCTGGCCAGCCGCGACGGCCGTCCACTGCAGGCGCGCTTCGCCGACAAGACCTACGACTTCCTGCGCGAGATCAATCCACCGGGCAATCGCGAGTCGACCGGCCTGGTCACCCGCTTCGGCCTTGGCCTCAGCGACGGCGCCCCCGACTTTCCGGTGCGCGTGCGGCTGCTGACGCAGACCGACATCGTGAAGATCCTGGGCAACTCCTTTCTGCTCGACTTCGATCACCAGAAGGCCGAATTCGTGGGTCCGGATGGCGCCGCGATCCGCAAGCGCTTGGCCGAACTGCGCGCCAAGGCACACCCCACGCCGGTGGGCGATCTCGATTCAGACGACGTGCTCGACCTGATCGAGTATTTCGACACCTTCTTCGCTGGCGTCACCGCCGAGCTGCGCACCGACTACTGGCGCGAGGCGATCGATCTCGCGCCGCGCCTGTCGGGCCACGACCGCGCCCGGCTGTGGTCGGTGCTGTGGTACGACTTCCAGCCCTTCACCGACCTCTACCTCACGCTCTACGACGGACTGCAGAAGCTCAGTCATGCCCCCGAGGCCCTGCTCGGCATGGACGCGCTGATCCCGCGCGAGAAGAGCATCGTCGATGTCCTGACGCTCGACCGCCTGGGCGCCGATTCCGACGACCCGTTGCTGATCCGGCCCAAGCAGGCCGACGGCCGCTCCTCGCCGGACGCCCAGCTGCCGCGCTCGCTGGTCTGCGCGCTTACCGCCGAACTCAACGTCGCCATCGACGAGAAGCCGTGGGACTTCTTCGACCATACCGACCTGCTCGACTTCCCCGGCGCGCGGTCGCGGCTGAAACTCGCCAACCTCGACGATGTCGCCAAGACCAAGGGTGTGGCCGAGGGGGCCAACCCGCTGCGCGAGCTGCTGTTGCGCGGCAAGGTCGCCTATCTCTTCCAGCGCTACTCGGCCGAGCGCGAGCTCAGCGCCATCCTGCTCTGCATCCCCGACGGCAACCAGGAGGTCCGCGACCTTTCCGACATGATGACGGCGTGGATCGACCAGACGATTGGCGCCACGCCGGCCGACCGCGCCAAGCAGAAGAACGCGCTGTTCCTGGTGCTGACCAAGATGGACCGCGAGTTCGAGCAGAAGGCCGGCGAGACCGAGGAGTCACGCCGCCTGCGCTGGAGCGCCCGGCTCGGCAATTCGCTGGTAAATAATTTTCGCGGCGAGTGGCCGCTCAACTGGAACGGCAGGCCGTTCGACAACAGCTTCTGGCTGCGCAATCCGACGGTGATCGACGAGCGCCTGATGGACTACGACGACAGCCGCGAGACAGGCATCGCCGAGGGTTTCGCCCAGCGCGCCGGCGAACTGCGCGGCCACTTCATCGAGAACGACGATGTGCGGCGCCACTTCGCCGATCCCGCCCGCGCCTGGGACGAGGCTTTCCGCGCCAACGACGGCGGCGTCGCCTACCTGGTGAAGAGCCTGACCCCGGTCTGCGACCCCGCGATCAAGCGCGCCCAGGTGCGTGGCCAGCTCGAAATCCAGATCCGCCGTCTCGTCGACCGCCTCGCCGGCTTCCACAGCGCCTCCGACGGCGACGCCCGCGCCAAGAAGCGCGACCTCGTCCATACCGTGCTGCGTGGCCTCGCCACCTGCATCCAGCAGCAGCTCTTCGGCGAGCTTGTGGCGGCGCTGCAGATTGCCGATACCGCGTTGCGCGACATCTATTTCCGCATCGCCACCGCCCGACCTTCCGACGAACAGGCGGCCACCAATGGCAAGGGCGGCTCCGTGGCTCAGTCGACCGGCGCCGCCGTCGACCTCGGTGCCATCTTTGCCGACGTCTTTGGCGACGACGCCGGCCGCAGCGCGCCGCCGCCGTCCGGCGTGCTGGAAGACCGCGCCGAGCGCTTCGCCCGCGAGGCCGCCGAATACTGGCTGGAAAACATGCGCCGCGTCGGCGCCGACGAGAAAGCGCTGTCGCACCTCGGCGTCGACCGCCAGCACTTGGGCTGGCTGATCGACGAACTGGTGGTGGGCGCACATCGCTTGAAAGTCATCGACCAGCTTTCGGGCGAGGTCCGCGCGCTCGAGAATGCCGCCAACGCCAAGTGGGAGGAGATCGCCGAGCGCCAGGTGCGCACGGCCGCCTCGGCGCTCAACGGCTACATCAGCGCGCTCGGCTTCGACCGTCTGCCGATCGAGCAGCGCCCCGGCCTGCCGCCGAACGCGCCGACCCGCCGCGTGTTCGAGAATCCGACGATGACCGTCGACGGCATTCCGCGGCTGAGCGAGGATCCGGCGCCGATCTACGCCGACTACTGCAAGGACTGGATGCGGGCTTTCCTGCAGCTCGCCATGGACAACGTGGGCTATGAGGGCGGCCGCGAGATCACGCCAGAGCAGAACGATCGCCTCGGCGCCATCCTGCGCGCCGTGCCTGCCTGAGCGCTCCCATGCCGGTCCGCGCGTCCATCGTCGCCCTTCCCGAACCGGGTCATGCCGTCCTGCGCGTGAGCGAACTCGACGCCGCGCCCGAGGGCCTGGCACTCTCGATCCAGCGCCAGCAGGGCCCGGACATCCACCTCGCCGATGACGGCTGGCGCCGCACCGAGGCCTGGCTCATTCCGGCGCAGGTCGGACGCAAAGGCGATGTCCTGGAATTCCATCTCGGTCCGGAGATCTGCGATCGGTTGGCCGGCATCGCCACCATCCGGCTCCGGGTGAAGGAACCCGACATCGGCGTGGTCGGCACGACCGTGGTCGCCTGGCCCACGATGCTGACTTCAGGCGCTGCAGGATCGAGCGGCACCTACGACGACACGGTGCGGCTCCAGCGGATGCAGCAGCCGTCGCCGGCAGCGGCACCCGAACCAGAGCCCGAGCCGCTCCCCCTGCCTTTCGAACCGCCGCCTCCCAAATCGCCGGAGTTGCGCGCAGCGCGCGATCTCGCGCCGGTGTCGCGGCGTTCGGGCATTCCCAGCTGGGCCATCGTCCTGATCCTGCTCCTGATCGTGGGGGGTGCGGGCTATGGCTACTATTATTACTTCGAGCTGCATCCGCAGGATGTCGTCGCGACCGCGCCGCCGCCGGCCCCGCCGGCCACTCCTGGCGAGCCTCCGAGGAAATCCGTCCGCGACACGATCGCCGACTATCTCGCCACCAAGCCCACGCCCGAGGCAGTGCTCGCCAAGGGCCGCGAGGCGCTGAAGGCCGGCGACATGCCCGCGGCGTTCCTGCTGTTCCGGGGGGCCGCCGAGAGCGGCAACCCGGCAGCCCAGCTCGAGCTCGGCACCTTCTACGATCCGCTGACCCAGCCCGCGCGCGGTGGCTTTGCCCCCGAGGGTGCCCGCGCCGCCGACTGGTACGAGCGCGCCGCACTCGCGGGCGTGGCCGAGGCGCAGCGCAAGCTCGGCCTCCTGCTGGCCAAGGGCGGCGCCGGCCTCACCGCCGATCCCGCCAAGGCGCGGACCTGGCTGCAACAGGCCGCCGCCCAGAACGATACAGACGCCAAGAAGGCGCTGGACGCCCTGCCCAAATGAATCATGCCGGCTTGCTGTTGTTGCTGACGGCGCTCCTCGCGGGTCCGGCGTATGGCCAGGCTCCGAATAGTCCAACGCCGAGCACCAAGCCCAAGATCAGCCCGACTCCGGGTACCCAGGCCTCGGCAACGCCAGCCGCGACGACGCTCGCCTGTGGCGTACTGAAGGCGGAGACTTCGCGGACGGGTGCCACCTCGAATTGGACGATTTCCAGCCCCGCGGGAAAGACCACGGAAACCGGTGTTCTGAAGAACGGTCCGCGCTTCGAATGCCTGGACGGCGCCATCCTGGTCGTGGAGTTCACCTCCTCGGCGGGACATTCGTTCTTCGATGCCTATTTCGCCGACGGCACCAACATCGGCTACGGCCGCCAGCAGATCGACCGTCGCGGCGGCCGCTTCGTTCTGCCCATCCAGGCCAAGGCCCGCATCGCCCAGCCTCTTCGGGCGGCATTCGACTATCACTGCCGCCTCGACATGCCGGCCGATCCCATCCCGCCGACCGCGCGCGCGGATTGCCTCTTCTAGAGCCGGGCGCGACGGCGCTTTTCCGAACACGAGTTGTTCGGAATCTGTTCGGCCAGGTGTTCCAAAACGCGACGCCCGATCGTCGGATTTCCAAACATTCTCAGACCCTTGCATCGGATTTTCCGAACAACGTCGCCTGTCTTTTCGATACAGGCCCAAATCGCGGACCGCTCCGCCGGCGTGGAGAAAACGGGATCCGCCGGTCCACGAAAAAGGCCGCTCCAGGCAATTGAACCGGGCGGCCCGCGCAGTAGATGGACGTCGTGGCGACGATATCGGGAATATACCACAGAACCTGCTTATCCTGCAAATATATTATTGCCAGCCGTGCCAGCGCACGGACGGGCGACACCTTCAACATTACCGTAACATCAGGCACGTAGTTTGCTACGGCATGTCATCGACAATCTGCTTCGCGAGGGGGACTCCATGAAGACCAAAATGACCAATGGCCTGGCAGCACTCGCCTTGTCCGCCACGGCGCTGTTCGCCGTGCAACCCGTCGTCGCCCAGGGCGCGATCGACAACAGTGCCCTGAGTTCTCCCGCGTTCCGCGAGCACAAGCGCACCTTCGGCCTGGTCTACACCCTGCCCAAGGAGGTGAACGACCTGCTGGCCGTCACGATCGGCGGGCTGCTGCGGGAGAAGCTGCTGAACGCCAAGCTGATCGACGAGGCGCTGCGCTTCAATATTCCGCATGTCACCGTCCTGCACATCCACAACCCCGATCCGACGACACCCGAGAAGATGCTGAAGGCCCTGCCCAAGCTGCCGCCGGTGCTGAACATCACGCTGAAGACCTTCTATACCACCGAAGCCGCCATGGGCGCCGGCCACCCCTGGTGGCTCGACCTCGGTATCGTGAAGGAAGGCGCCAGCTTCGAGATCATGATGGCGTTCAACACCGTCGCGACAGCCGCCCTGACGCCGCTGCGCGACGGGCCCCTGCCCCGCGTCACCGGACCGGTCTACGCGGTCATGGGCGATGCCGCCAAGGAGCTGGTGCAGACCGTGGGCGTGAGCGGCCTCAACAGCGTCAAAGACGGCAAGGAACTGCGACCGCACAATCCGCACAACACGCTGGTTTATTCGATGGCGAAGTTCACGCCGGAAATCCAGGCGGCGTTCAACCAGACCTCGGTGGAGTTCAACCAGATCCTGCCGAACGGCATCCCGACCGCCTTCAAGACGGTGTCGATCGTCGAGCTCGGCTTCGCCGGCAACGTGCTGCGCGAGATCTATCGCATCAGCCTGGAGGACGGCGCCGTGATCGACGTCGCCACCGGCGCAAAGGTGGCGAAGTAGGCCTTGCCTGCCTAGACCAGGATGACGTCGGGTTGAATCGGCCGACAAGCGTTGATCGGGGGAGCGCGCCACTCCGGT